>NZ_JBCDMW010000038.1:0-5246 GCF_038433155.1 Luteococcus sp. H101 | reverse complement strand
GGTGTTGTGGAGGACAACACCGTTGCGTTCCCTCCTTGTTGTTTGTTTCCCACCGCTGTCCTTTGGCTTTGT
Organism: Luteococcus sp. H101; assembly: GCF_038433155.1. NCBI lineage: Bacteria > Bacillati > Actinomycetota > Actinomycetes > Propionibacteriales > Propionibacteriaceae > Luteococcus > Luteococcus sp. H101. The sequence continues at coordinate 5,174 of NZ_JBCDMW010000038.1, read as the reverse complement.
CCGGTCAGCCGATCGTCCCAACGGCTCGCGACGGGGTCCCGCCGCCCTGACCAGCGATGGCCGGCGACTGCGGCAGTGCCTCTGCCATTTCCGGCTTGGCAGGCTGGCGGTAGCCGTAGCGCTCGCCGTAGTAGTAGTAGCCACCCCTGCCCTTGGTGGGAACCCGGTTCATCACGATGCCCAACACATTGGCCTCGACGGTGTCCAGACTCTCCAGGGCACGGGTGACGTTCTCCTTCTTGATCACGCCAGCACCCACGACGACGATTGCGCCGTCGGCCAGGCGGGAGACCACGGCGGCGTCGGTCACGGGCAGCAGCGGGGGAGCATCGATGATCACGTAGTCGAAGCGGTCACGCAGCTGGTTCAGCAGTGCGCGCATGGTCTCGGAGCCGAGCAGCTCGCTGGGGTTCGGCGGGATCGGTCCGGCGCCCAGGACGTACAGGTTCTCGCCGAAGGGCTGCAGGACATCCTCCAGCTCCGTTTCACCGATCAGGACGCTGGTCAGGCCAACCCCGCCCTCCAGGCCCATGTAGTTCAGCAGCTGGGGGCGGCGCAGGTCCCCCTCGATCACGCAGACGGTGGAACCACTGGCCCCAAGCGTCAGAGCCAGGTTGGCTGCAGTGGTGGATTTGCCCTCACCCGGAAGTGAAGAGGTCAATACGAACACCTTGGGGTGGTTGGCGATGTCCACGAACTGCAGGTTGGTGCGCAGGGTGCGGAAGGCCTCGGAGCGAGAGCTCATCGGGTCACTCTGCACAATAAGGGGCTGCTTGGGAGCCTGGGAGTCAAAGGGGATGGCGCCGATGATGGTCTCATCGGTGATTTCCTTGACATCCCGCTCACCAGCCACGGAAGTGTCCATTCGATCCCGCAGTAGCGCCAGGCCCAAGCCGAGAAGGAGACCGGCCAAGAGCCCCATGACGAGATTCCGGAGTGGCCGGGGGGATGTCGGAGTCTTGGTCTCTTCTGCGGGCTTGATCACGGTGGCCTTTACCGGGCTGTCCTTATCGGCCTTCACCGCCTGCAGTTCCTGAACCGTGGAGGTGAACTCCTCCGCGACGGCATTTGCCGTCCGGGCAGCCTTGGCGGGATCACGATCAGTGACCGCAACGTTGATCAGCACTGTGTCGGGAGGTGATGTGGCTGTCAGGGCGTCGGCAAGCGGTGCACCGGGTTCCACCTTGAGCTTCTTGCGGACCGGATCGAGCACCTTGGGTGAGGCAATGACCTGGGAATAGGTCTTCATTTGCTTCTGAGTGAAGGTGCTGCCCTGAGCCAAATCCGCGTTGGTGTCTCCGCCGCTGGTGGAGACGAACAGCTGGGCCGTGGACTGGTAACTCTTGGGGGTGAGGATGGTGACCAAAGCAGCCAGCGCCACCATCAGCGTGGTCATGGCGACGATGGCGCGCCACCGTCTGCGGGCAATCCGGAGGTAGTCCTGCAAGTCCACGGGGGTGTCACTTTCTGTCAGGGAACGCCGGGCGTGCGGGCCGCCTGACGTCACTGCATCGGGGGATTCTTCAAGGGTAGTGAAAAAACTCAGCGGCCGTAGCCACTCTTGGGGGACACATTGTCCACGTACTTGTTCATGGTGTCGTTCTGCAGATTCGTCGCCAGCACCTTCATCTGCGGCTCGCTCATGGTCACGATGGACATGCCGTGCGGCCCGGGGCCAGCGGACTCCCACGGCGCGGTCTGCATCTTGATCCCGCTGCCGCGCAGACTGCGGAGACTCAGCGCCAGCTTCTGCATCTCGCCGGTGCTGAACTTCTCATCCACCACCATGTTGCTGGTGGCTGCATCCAGGAAACGGGACAGTTCGGCCGGATTGGTCAGCACCTCCTTGGACAGGCCCTTCACCAAGACCGCACGGATGAACTGCATCTGTCGCTCGCCGCGGCTGAAGTCACCTTGGCTCAGGTGGTAGCGCTCGCGAACCCAAGCCAGTCCCTCGGTGCCATTGAACGTCTTGGTGCCCTCGTCCGTGGCGATGGTGACCCCGCCGATGGCGTCGGTCATCTTCACGAAGCCCTGGAAATCGATCTTGGCCACGTGATCGATCGGCACTCCGACCAGTGGCTGCAGGGTCTGCACCAGCAGCGGCGTCCCGCCGAAGGCGTAGGCGGCGTTGATCTTGTTCTTGCCTTGACCCGGAATGGAGACGTAGAGGTCGCGGGGGACGTGGATCAGATCGACGCGCTTACGGTCGCCGGACACATGAGCCAGGATGATGACGTCCGAGCGCCCGCGGTCACTGCCGCGAGAGTCGCTTCCCACCACTAGGAAGTTCAGGGAGTTTCCTGCCTTGGCCGAGCGCTTGGGCTGACCGAAATTGTTGGACTTGACCCCCATCAGATACTCACCCTGTTGATCGTCTGAGAGCTTGGGCAGCGCGGTGCCATTGAGTACCAACAAGGGGCGGTTCTTGGCATCAGCCACCCGACCCTCGGCATCGATGTGCATCTGCGACGCATCAATCAGCTGACCCTGATCATCCGCCAACGTCTTCATGTCCGGGCCGATCAGATTGCCCTCGGCGTCCTGCGGGACCACCAGGTTCTGCACCTCGCCCGTGGGCAAAAGGGCTTGATGCTGCACGTTCTTGTCCACCGTGTGGCGTAGATACCACGCGTAGCCGCCGGCCGTCAGCAGGCCGGTCACCAGCAACAGGGCCAAGAGGCCGACCGTCACTTTGAGACCCGTGCGGCGGGGTTTGGGGGAGCTGGGGGAGTCGTCCGACATACCTACACCATAAGGCAAACGCCTTGCACTCTGTCACGGGTCAAGGTTCTGAGGGGTCCGGGCGGAGCAATTTAGTCAGATGTTGGGTGATCCGTCTATGACTGGAGGGTGTGCTGGTTAGACTGGGTCCGTCAGGTGTTGCCGCGCGCGGTGGCACGTTTCTTGTACCGGTTGTAGCTCGGGGGCTCCGGCTGGATGCAGTGGGTGGGCGTCAGCATTCGTCTGCTCGAACCCAGCGGCTTTCGAAAGGACACTCCGATGCTGCCCATCAACTCTGCGACCCGTGCCCGGATTGTGCGCGGTTCCATCGCTGCATGGGACTGCCTTGCCTGGTTCGTCGGCATCTTCGCCTATCTGGGTGCCCGGTACGACTTCGAGGTGGGGGGGCTGCAGTGGCAGCTGGCCTTCACCTACGGTTGTGCTGCTGGCGTCATGCAGCTCTGCCTTGGTTGGGCCACCAAGCTCTACCGTGGGCGCTACCGGATCGGCAGCTTTGAGGGCACCTTCATGCTGGGCACGATCGTGCTGGGCATCGGGGTGCTGCTGGGCGCCTACTACAGCCTTTTCACGGACTTCTCCCGGGGCGTGGTGGTCACCGCGCCCATGGGTGCCTTGATCATCATGGCGTGGGGGCATTTCGTTGCCCGCGCCGTGTTGGAGCGCAACACCCCCGCCCGGACGGTGGAGGCCCCACCGGAGCCGGTGCTGATCTACGGCGCCGGCAATGCGGGCCTGCAACTGGGCCGGCTGATCCACAATGACCCCGACTCGCAGTACGAGATCCGCGGCTTCCTGGATGACGCGACGGAGAAGCGTCACCTCCACCTGTTGGGCACCAGCGTGCGGGGCACCGGCGAGGACATGGTGCGGGTGGCGCTGGAGCAAGACGTCGAGACCATCATCATTGCGATGGGCAGTGTCACCAGTGAGAAGCTCAACAAGCTGAATCAGGCCGCCGAGGCCAATGGTCTGAAGCTGCTGGTACTCCCCACGTTGGACAAGATGGTCGGCGGCCAGGTGTCGCTGGCCCAGTTGCACGAGATCAACGTCGTCGACCTGCTGGGCCGCAACCAGATCAAGACGGATCTTGGTTCCATCGCCGGCTACCTGCAGGGCAAGGTGGTGTTGGTCACCGGCGCCGGTGGTTCCATCGGCTCCGAGATTGCCCGTCAGGTCTACAAGTTCGGCCCTCGGGAGCTGGTCATGCTTGACCGGGACGAGTCCGGCCTGCACAGCACCCAGCTCAGCATCTTCAACCAGGGCCTGCTGAACACGCGGAACATGGCGTTGTGTGACATTCGGGATGCCGACGCTCTGGAGAGGATCTTCGCCGAGCACCGTCCCGACGTCGTCTTCCACGCCGCCGCGCTGAAGCACCTGCCGATGCTGGAGATGTACCCGCACGAGGGCTGGAAGACCAACACGCTGGGCAGCCTCAATGTGCTGCAGATGGCGGAGAAGTACGGTGCCGAGAAGGTGATCAACATCTCCACCGACAAGGCCGCCGACGCCACCTCCGTGCTGGGCAAGACCAAGCGGATCGCGGAGGAACTCACCGCCTACTACGGGCAGAAGACCGGCCGCAGCTACCTCAGCGTTCGCTTCGGCAACGTTCTGGGCTCCCGGGGCTCGATGCTGGAGACCTTCACCCGGCAGATTGCCCAGGGTGGCCCGCTGACCGTCACCCACCCGGACATCACCCGTTACTTCATGACCATTCCCGAGGCCTGTGAGCTGGTGATCCAGGCCGGCGCCATCGGCCAGCCGTCGGAGGTGCTGGTGCTGGACATGGGCGAGCCGGTCAAGATCCTGGACGTCGCCAAGAACCTGATTGCCCGCTCCGGCAAGAACATTGAGATTGTCTTCACCGGTCTGCGCCCCAACGAGAAGATGGACGAGGTGCTGTTCAGCGGGGACGAGGCGGCCATCAAGACCGATCACGACCTGATCAACCGCGTCAGCGTGCCGCCGCTGGATCCCAAGGCTCTGCTCACCATCGATGGCTCGGATCCGGATTCGATGGCCACCCTTACCCAACAGCGGGCCGTTGAGCTTCGTGAAGGGCGCCCCGTTCTTGCCGTGGTGACCGACGCCGAGAGCGAGGACACCCAGCCCATCTCGCTCCCGCAGGCCATGCAGGGCTGACCCACTCCGGAAGACCACAAATGCCCGGTCACCAGCGTTGCTGGTGACCGGGCCTTTGCTTTGGGTATCTCAGGTGACCTCGACGGGCTTGGCCAGCATGATGGGCGGCGTCGCCACCGCCCTCAGGTTCAGGCTTCGCCGTCGCCGATCACGAAGCGCTTGACGCCGTCCCACTGGGCGGGGTCGGTGCAGTTGCGGCCGTCCACCACCAGGACCTGGACGCCGGGGAAGGCGTCCTTGCCGATGCTGCTGAACTCGGGGTGGTTGGCCTGCACGATCACGGC
>NZ_JBCDMW010000037.1:0-20727 GCF_038433155.1 Luteococcus sp. H101 | reverse complement strand
ACCACACCGGGGGTGATTCCTCGCAACCTGCACCGAACATGCTCCCAGAGCATGTTCAGACCACCATCACCCCTAGCCGCCACGAATGAAATCAGTCAGGCTGTACACACATTTCTGCCGCTAACCCGCACTTGGCTCGATCCTGGAGTACCTACCTTGGGCTAGAACACGAGGCAAGTGCGGGGTTGGGGCTCGGGGTGGGAGGCCGCGCGGAGGCGGTGGGGTGGCTGCGAACGCGAAGGAGCCCGGCAATCGGACGATTGCCGGGCTCTTCCTGCAGCCGGCCTCCGGGGAGGTCAGACCCGCGTCACTGCTTGTTCAGTGCCTCGCGCACGGTGTCGAGCTGGGCTGCGATCGGCTTCGGCAACTTGCTGCCGAAGCTCTCCAGCCAGGTCTCCAGGCGGGGCAGCTCGTCGGCCCACTCGTGGGCGACGTAGCGGGTGCACTCCTCGACCGCCTCCGGGGTCATGTCCAGACCCTCGACGTCGAGCTCGCCGGCGGCGGGAACGATGCCGATCGGGGTTTCCTGGCCCTCGACATTGCCCTCGACCCGGTCGATCATCCACTTCAGCACCCGGCTGTTCTCGCCGAAGCCGGGCCAGATGAACTTGCCCTCGGCGCTCTTGCGGAACCAGTTGGTGTAGAAGATCTTGGGCAGCTTCTCCTCGTCGGTCTTGTTGCCCATGTTGATCCAGTGCTGCAGGTAGTCGCCGACGTGGTAGCCGATGAAGGGCAGCATGGCCATCGGGTCGCGACGGACGACGCCGACGGCACCCTTGGCGGCGGCCGTGGTCTCCGAGGAGCAGGTGGCGCCCATGTACACGCCGTGCGTCCAGTCCTTGGCCTGGGTCACCAACGGGATGGTGTTCTCGCGACGGCCACCGAAGATGATGATGTCCAGCGGGACACCATTGGGATTGTTGAAGTCCTCGGACAGGATCGGGCACTGCTCGATCGGGGTGCAGAAGCGGCTGTTCGGGTGCGCGGCCTTCTCATTCGGACGGCCACCCACCGGGCCCTCCTCGGGAGTCCAGCTGCGGCCCTTCCAGTCGGTCAGGTGCGGGGGCTTGACGGTGGTCATGCCCTCCCACCAGACGCCACCGTGATCGGTCAGGGCGACATTGGTGAAGATCGAGTTGCCCTTTTCGATGGTGCGCATGGCATTGGGGTTGGTGGCGGCACCGGTGCCGGGAGCCACACCGAAGAAGCCGTTCTCCGGGTTGACCGCGTACATCCGTCCGTCCTTGCCGATCCGGATCCAGGCGATGTCGTCGCCCAAGGTCTCGACCTTCCAGCCCGGGATGGTCGGATCCAGCATGGCCAGGTTGGTCTTGCCGCAGGCGCTCGGGAAGGCGGCGGCCAGGTGGTAGCTCTTGCCCTCGGGGCTGGTGAGCTTCAGGATCAACATGTGCTCGGCCATCCAGCCCTCGTCGCGGCCCATCACCGAGGCGATGCGCAGCGCGTAGCACTTCTTGCCCAGCAGGGCATTGCCGCCGTAGCCGGAGCCGTAGCTCCAGATGGCGCGCTCCTCCGGGAAGTGCACGATGTACTTGATGTCATTGCAGGGCCACGGGACGTCCTTCTGGCCCGGCTCCAGCGGCATGCCGACGGAGTGCAGGCAGGGCACGAACTCTTCCTTGCGCTCGATCATGGCGTCCAGGGCCGGCTTGCCGATCCGGGTCATGATCTTCATGCTGTTCACCACGTAGGCGGAGTCGGTGATCTCGACGCCGAACTTGGAGTGCTCCGAATCCAGCGGGCCCATGCAGAAGGGGATCACGAACATGGTGCGACCGCGCATGCACCCGTCGTAGAGCCCGTTCATGATGCCCTTCATCTCATCCGGGTGCATCCAGTTGTTGGTGGGGCCGGCGTCGGCCTCCTTCGCGGAACAGATGAAGGTCTGGTCCTCGACGCGAGCAACGTCGTCGGGATCGGACTTGCAGTAGATGGAGTTCGGCATCTCCTTGTCATTCAGCCGGATCGCGGTGCCGGAGGCGACCAGGAGGTCGACCATCTCGTTCCACTCGGCGTCGGAACCGTCGCAGTAGCGGATCTCATTCGGCTGGGTGAGGGCGGCAACCTCATTGACCCAGTCGACGATGCTCTGCAGTGCGGGCACCTCGCCCTTCACGGGGATGTCCTTGACATCCTTGCGTTCGAATTCCTTCTTGGGCTCGTCGTCGAGCGGGACGATGGGCTCGGGATTGGGAACCTGCATGCTTGCTCCTGTACGTCGGTGTACGAATGGGTGAGTAGACCAGCACGAGTACTGGGCTGAAAACAGACCACCGGGATGGGTTGTATCATCCCCCACCCGTTGAAGGCTTGTCCACTTGCCCCTGAAGCCATCTTGCCCGGCGGATTTGTGTTGCGCAGCCGGGGCGAGGTAGAGTTACTTCTCGCCCGCAAGGGCATGCACTCGTGGCTCAATGGATAGAGCATCTGACTACGGATCAGAAGGTTGGGGGTTCGAGTCCCTCCGAGTGCGCCAGTCAGAAGGCCCCGAACCGCCCGGTTCGGGGCCTTCTGGCGTTCTTGTGAGAAATCCAACACCGTTCCGCATAGTGGCTTGTGGGGCCGAGCTGGGCGGAGCGGGCTCCCGTGGTGCCGCTTGGCTGCGGCTGGGTGGGCTCGAGGCACCCCGCGGACTCTGGGTGGCGGCCGAAGGGTGGGTCTGGCGCCGGGCGCGTGATGGTCGGTTGGCGGCGCTGGGGGGCGTTGACGAAGCTGCCCCCTGCAGGGAGCCAGGGTGGGTGACCTGGGTTCCTGCAGGGGGCATGGCCGCTTGTTCTTCGGGTGACTCGGGTGCCGGGTACTGGCTCCATCCCTGCCCCTGACGGCTTCGTGGGCCGCTTCGGGGTGTCGGTACCGGTCGGCGTCGTGTGCTTCGCGGTGACACCAATCTGCCCGTCGGGGGACAAACTGCACAACTGGTTGTTGAAAGATTGGTCAAACTGATCAAATGGCGTGGTCTAGGCTGATCAGGAATGGGCAGATCAGCCAGTGAGCGAACCAAGGAGGGCCAGATGCCCGAGACCGACTACCAGTTGGACGAGACGGATCGCCGGATCCTTGCGGTGCTGGACGAGGACCCGCGGATGCCGGTGCTGCTGCTGGCCCAGAAGACCCAGCTGGCGCGCGGCACCGTGCAGTCGCGGCTCGAGCGCTACCGGGAACTGGGGCTGTTGCGCCTGTCCAGCACCCGGATCCCACCGTCGGCCCTGGGCTGTGGCCTGGCCGCCACCGTCTCCGTCGAGCTGGACCAGCACCAGCTGGAGGACGCCGTCGCGGCCCTGCGACGGATCCCGGAGGTACTGGAGTGCTTCGCCCCGGCGGGCGGCACCGACCTGCTGTGCCGCGTGGTGGCCCGCAATCCGGACGACCTGTACCGGGTCAGCGAGGAGATCAGGCTGTGTCCCGGCATCCTGCGCACCTCCACCAGCGTCTTCCTGCGGGAGGTGGTGGGCTACCGGATCCGCCCCCTGCTGGAGGCGCGTCCGGGAATCACGGCGCGCGGCGCCCGCGCGCCTAGAATGGGCCGCGGTCAACCGGGTGCGACGGCGCCCGCGTCGCGCCCCACCCGCTCGGCGAACCGGCAGACTCGGCAGTGAGGACTCCCATGGGAATGATCAGCTGGCTGGACCAGGCGGCGTCGCGTGACCTGCTCGGCGGCAAGGGCGGCAACCTCTCGGAGCTGTTGCGGGCGGGTTTCCCGGTGCCCAATGGCTTCGTGGTCACCACCGCCGGCTACCGGCACTACCTGACCAGCAATGGCCTGGAGGAGGAGCTGCAGGCCAGGCTGGCTGCCGGCGACCAGGCCGGGATCGCGGAGCTCTTCGAGGCACCCCTGCCTCCGGACCTGGCCGACGAACTGGTCCGGGCCTGGCGTGATCTGGGCGGTGCGCCGGTGGCGGTGCGCAGCTCCAGCACGGCGGAGGACCTTGGAGAGGCCAGCTTCGCCGGGCAGCAGGACAGTTTCCTCAACGTCCACGGGGAGCAGGAGCTCTGTGATGCGGTGCGGCGCTGCTTCGCGTCGCTGTGGAACCAGCGGGCCATTGCCTACCGTGGCCGGCGCGGGGTGGATCAGGCCCGGACCAGCCTGGCCGTCGTGGTGCAGCTGATGGTGGAGGCCGAGGTGGCGGGCGTGATGTTCACCGCCAACCCGCTCAATGGGCGTCACGATGAGACGTTGATCACCGCCACCTTCGGGCTGGGTGAGCAGACCATGCAGGGCGGGGAGGCCGACACCGTGGTGGTCCGGGCCGGTGCGGTGGCGGAACGGACCGTGAGTGACAAGCGCTTCCGGATCCAGTCCGCCCCCGACGGCCAGGGCACCGTGGACGTCGGCGTCGACGAGTCACACCGCCGCGACGACACCCTGGACGATGTCCACGCCGTGGAACTGGCGGCGCTGGGCGCCCGGGTGGCGGAGCACTTCGGCCGCCCGCAGGACGTGGAGTGGGTGCTCACCGATGACGTGCTGGTGCTGGTGCAGGCGCGCGCGATCACGGCGCTGGTGCAGACCGTGGGGGACATCCCCGACGACTGGACGGTGCCCGACGACAAGGCGATGTACGTCCGCAATGCCCTGACCGACCACCTGCCCGACCCGCTCAGCCCACTCTTTGCGGACATGGTGCGGCCCGCCGTGGCAAGCAGTGTGCGCACGGCACTTGTCACCCATCTGGACCAGGACGTGCTGCGCCCAGGTGAGGTGGACTTCCCGACGGTCAACGGCTACCCGTACTACTACTACAGCCGGGAGGCGATGCTGCGGCTGCTGAAGCAGAGCCCGCTGGGGATTGCGGTGCTGGGCGGGCGCAGCCAGTTTGACGGCGACGCGCTGTGGCAGAACGCCCACCCCGCCTATCTGGAGGCCGTCGGGCAGTGGGCGGAGCGTGACCTGGAGCACCTGGCCAGCTGGGAGATCCTGGAGGGGGTCGAGACGCTGCTGCAGGCGGGTTGCGACTACTACGCGGCGGTGCAGGCGCTGGTGCCGCTGGCCGCCAGCCCGGAGTTGCCCTTCACCCGGCTCTACACCGGGCTGGCCAAGCAGGCCAAGGGGCCGGACGCCTCGGTCTTCCTGCAAGGCTTCGACTCCCGGCCGGTGCAGGCCGAGCGTTCGGTCTGGCAGCTGGCGCAGTGGGTCCGCAGCCAACCGGAGTTGGCCGACGCGCTGCTGTCCGGCCGCGACCTGACGGGCGTGCCCGGCGCCGAGGACTTCCGGGCCCGGCTGGGGGCGCACCTGGCCCGCTTCGGTCATCTGGTGCATGACCTGGACTTCATGGCGCCCACTCCGGCCGACGATCCCCGGCCGGTGCTGGAGCGGCTGCGCCACCACCTCTCCGGCCAGGGACACGACCCCGACGAGCTCCTTGACCAGCAGACCGCTCGACGGGAGGAGGCGGAGACTGCCCTGTTCGAGCGGCTGGACCCGGCGCGCAAGGCCATCCTGCAGCCGCTGCTGAGCCGGGCCCAGCAGGTGGGGCCGGCCCGGGAGAATGCCCTGGCCGACCTGGGCCTGGCCTGGCCGGTGATGCGCCGGATGCTGCGGATCCTGGGGCAGCGGCTGACCGACATCGGCGTGCTTGCCGTGCCCGATGAGATCTTCTGGCTGCGCCACGACGAGCTGGTGGAGCTGTGCGACCACCTGGACGCCTTCGGTGGGCCGCGCGAATCCCTGGCCCAGGTGGTGGAACAGCGTCGGATCACCTGGCGCGGCCAGCGCGCCGCCAACCCGCCCCAGCTGCTGCCGCACAATGCCTGGTACAAGATGTTCCACCGGCTGGTGCCGGCCATGGAGAGCCACCAGCAGGGCCCCGTGATCAAGGGGCTGGGGGTCAGCGAGGGGCGGATCACCGGCCCGGCGCGGCTGATCCGCGGACCCGAGGACTTTGGGCAGATGCTGCCCGGCGAGGTGCTGGTCTCGCCCATTACGACACCCGCCTGGACCCCGCTGTTCGCGATGGCGGCGGCCGTGGTCACCGACGTCGGTGGGCCGCTGTCCCACACGTCGATCGTGGCCCGCGAGTACCAGATTCCGGCCGTGCTGGGCACCGGGATCGCCACCCGTCGGATCCACACGGGGATGCTGGTGACCGTCGACGCCGACCGGGGGACCATCACCCTGCCCGAGGGCGAGGCTCCGGTGGAGACCGGTTTCAAGCCAAAGGTGCCCTACAAGTTCGCGATGGGTGCCGCCGCCGCGGCCGCCCTGGTCTTGAAGAAGGTGCTGTGAGGCGCGGCCCGGCGGTGGCGTTGGGGCTGCTGGCGTCGCTGCTGGTGACCGGTTGCTCCCCGAAGCCGGAACCGACGCCGGCCGGGGAGCAGACCCCGGTGCCGCAGCAGGTTGAGCTGAGCTACACCGTGCCCGGCGGGATGAGCGAGGTGCCCATGCCTGCCGCGACCCCGGAGGGTGGGGTGCAATACGACATCAAGCTCTACCGGGGCAAGGATTCCTGCGAGCTGCGGGTGGTGCGGCTGGTGCTTCCCCGGGGCGACGGGCAGGAAGACCAGGATGCCACCTACAACATGCTGGGCGCCATCATGAAGGCCTCGGGGATCAGCCAGTTCTCCACCAATGGCGTGATGGTTCCCGGGGATCCCGGCCCGATCCCCACCCTGACCGCCAGCGGCCAGACGTCGAAGGCCGCGCTGCGGGCGGTTGGCCGGTTGAGCAATGAGTCCCTGCAGGGCTACCAGCTGGTCTACGGCTGTGAGAAGGCGAAGCTGGCAGAGGGCACGTGGACCACGCTGGTGGAGTCGCTGAAGGTGACCGGTTTCACCGGCCCGCTGACCGAGCACTGACCGCTGGGCTCCCGGAGCTGGTGGATTCTCCATGATCCCCGAGCTTGTCGAGTGGGCGCATTCCGTCGGCCCCTGAAACGCACCTGGCTTGGTCTTGGAGTACTTGGCTCGTGCTGGAACCCAAGCTGAGTTCTCCAAGATCACGCTGAGTGGGACCGGGCCCCGGCATTGGCGACACCCGGCGTTGGCGCGGCGGTTGTGCGGTTGACATGCCTCAGTGCTGGGGTAGCGGGCTCCCGTCGCGTCGGGCCAGCTCCTCAGCGGACCGGCCGATCCCGCCCAGTTCCAGCCCGGCGGTGCGGCTGGTGCCCTGCCAGTACGTGCGCCCGTCCCGCCAGAGCGTCACCTCCAGCGTGCCCAGCTGGTGTTCCAGCGCACCGGGCGTGAGCACCCCCTGCTCCACCAGCGGCACGGGGAGCACGAAGGACTCCCGGCTGGGGGCGTGGGCCGCCACCCGGACCCGCCAGTGCCGGTTGCCTCCGTCGAGGAGCCAGGAGTCCTGGCCGTCGCGGCTGGTGACGTTGGCCCGGACCGGGCTGGTGCCCGGGTTGCCCAGCCGCAGGTGGTTGCCGTCGGGGGTGCGCACCACCAGGCCGGTGACCTCGGTGGTGAGCCGGGCATCGCGGCCGGGGCGGCCCAGGTGGATGGCCCCGCCGGCGAAGGCGACGCAGGCCAGCGGCTCCGCGAAGCCCTGGGCCTGGCCCCACCACCACGCCGTCGGGAAGCCACCGCGGCCCCAGTTCTTCTCGGCATAGAGCTGGGCGTCGGTGAACTCCCACCGGTCGTCGGGGGTGACCAGGCTTCCGCTGACCCGGCCGCCCAGCGCCCACGGATGCCAGTACTGGTTCATCCACGGCACCACCTGGAAGACGCTGGATCCGCCCAACCGGCCCTGCCAGCGGTGCACCTCGTCCAGCCGGGCGGTCAGGTGGGCGTTGCCCAGCCGGACGTCGAGTGCGGAATCGCTGCCGTGCAGGCTGCCGGACTCGCCGGACATCTCCACCCGCACCCCGTGCCGGGCGGCCGTGGCTGCCGGCAGGTGGGCCGTGGTCAGCAGGGGCGGTGCGGTGCGGCTGTCGGCTGCCAGCCCGGCGATCCCCCAGACCGGGCCGCGACGAGGGGTGTTGACCCCGGCCAGCAGGATGGCGACGCGCCCGTGGGCGGCGTCGGTGATCCGCCAGAACCAGCCGTCCATGGAGACTCCGCGGGCACCCAGCAGGTCCCCGCCGGGCAGTTCGGCGCCGGTGGCCCGGTAGGCGTCCAACAGGTTGCCCAGCATTCGTCGTCCGTTCACCAGCTCACCGTAGTCTCCAGCGAAGGCCGGTCTCCACCTGCTTCGGCCGCGAAAGGATCACCATGAGCACCACCATCTGGGCCCACCGCGGTGCCAGCGCCATCGCGCCCGAGAACACCATGTCCGCATTTCGCAGGGCAGTCGAGCTGGGCGCCGACGGGATCGAGCTGGACGTGCAGCGCAGCGCCGATGGTGAGCTGGTGGTGATCCACGACGAGACGGTGGACCGCACCACCAACGGCACCGGCCGGGTGGTGGAGCTGGAGTGGAACTACCTCAGCGGGCTGGACGCCAGCGCCGGTGACCCGGCCTTCGCGGGCGAGCCGCTGCCCCGGCTGGGCGACGTGCTGGAGCTGCTGGCACCCACCTCGATGGTGCTGAACGTGGAGCTGAAGGACGGGGTGGAGCACTACCCGGGGATGGACCGGCAGGTGGCCGAGGCGGCGCGCGCGGCCGGCATGACCGATCGGGTGATCCTCAGCTCCTTCAATCATGTTCAGTTCGCCGGCTCCCGGGAGCTGGGGCTGCCGTTGGGCCTGCTCTACGTCGAGCCGCTCTTCGCCGCCGAGGAGTACGCCGCCGGCTTCGGCGCCGCCGCGGTGCACCCCGACTTCCGTACCCTGACCGAGCCGGGGCTGCTGGATCGCTTCCGCGCCAAGGGGATTGCCGTCAACGTCTGGACCGTCAACCGGCGCGAGGATCTGGCCGCGATGTTCGCGGCCGGGGTGGATGCGGTGATCACCGACGAGGTTGAGCTCGCCCTGGAGGTTCGCGCCGCCCACGCCGGCTGAGCTCCCTCGCCTCGACTGGTCTGTGCCACAAACCACATCCTGATTCGGACCCAGTGCCATGGAGGCACTGGGTGGCACTGAGGATGCAGTTTGTGGCGCAAGCCAGCTGTCCTTGCTGCGCTCGTCAGGGATCTGGACCGGGGTCTCCGCTCAAGTGGTGGCCGACGGCATCGCAATGGAACCCTGCGAGCGGTGCGCCAACACGGGCTCATGGAGCATCACTCGCGGGAGAGGTCCTCGTCAGCGTGGCCCAGGGATGTCGGCTGCGCAACGCTCGCAGGTTCGGTGACAGTCCAATGACATTCGCCTGCCACGATGGCCCCATGGCGAAGGTTCTGCTGGTGGAGGACGACCCCGGGGTGCGCGAGGCGATGGGCCTGGCCCTGCGGGGTCTGGGGCACGACGTGGTGGCCGCGCCGGATGGCTACGCTGGCCTACGGGAACTGGCACCCGGGCACCGGCACGAGGTGGTGGTGCTCGACGTCATGATGCCCGGGATCGACGGCTTCGAGGTGTGTCGCCGGGTGCGGGCCACCGACGGCATCCCGATCCTGATGCTCACCGCCCGCAATGAGGCCGTGGACATCGTCGTCGGACTGGAGTGCGGTGCCGACGACTATGTGGGAAAGCCCGTGGAGCCCCGGGTGCTGGATGCCCGGATCAAGGCCCTGCTGCGACGGGTGGCCAGCGAGCCCAAGGAGCCGCTGGTGGCCCTTGGTGACCTGCGGATCGACGTCGACGGCATGCGGGTCACCCGCGATGGGCAGGACTTGGGGCTGACCCCGATGGAGCTGAAACTACTGGTCTTCCTGGTGCGCAATGCCGGTCAGGTGCTCAGCCGGCACCTGCTGCTGGACCGGGTCTGGGAGTACGAGTACACCGGCGACTCCCGGCTGGTGGATGCCGCCATCCAGCGGCTGCGGGCCAAGATCGAGCCAGACGCGGCGCGGCCCACCTTCATCCACACCGTGCGCGGCGTCGGCTACCGGCTGGACCGGCCATGAACCACCCGGAACGCGGGAGGCGGAAGCGCTCGCGGCGGCCCACCTGGCTGCGCCTCCCCGGGCTTCGGGTGCAGATTGCCCTGGCGGTCTGGGGTGCCGTGATGCTGACCAATGGCATGGCCACCGATCTGGCAACCACCACCGTGATGAATGCCAACCAACAGGCGATCGTCCGCGCGCAGGATGGCGCCCGGGCAGGCCAAACCTCCAGTTGGCTGGCCAACCCGGATGCCACCCCCGCCGAGTTCGGCCGGGTCCGTGCCCAATCCGGCGCCACCGTGCAGGTCTGGCAGGTGCCGGTCAGCAACATCCGACGGGACCCCAGCGGACTGGACATCATCGAACTCCCTGCCTCCCCCGCCTGGCAGTCAGCCGGGGAGGTCATGCGGGAGGACATCTACATCGTGGACCCGGTGGGGAGCGGTTCCAGTAAGCACTGGCTTGGCGCCGGGACGTCGGAGACCGTGATGCAGGCCTTTCCGCGGGGCGACGGAAGTCTGCTGGTGGCCGTCGAGACCTACGACCCGGGGGTCGACTGGACGTCGTTCAGGCTGTTGGAGAGCTCCCTCACACGGCAGGGCTGGGCCCTGGGCGTACTCTCTGGCATGGGTGCCTGGCTGCTGTCCGGTGCCCTGATGCGTCCGGCCCGCCGCGCCAGTGAGGTGGCTCGGCGACTGGGGCGCGGCGAACTCTCCGCCCGCGTCCCGGTTCGCGGCAACGACGAGATTGCCGCTCTGGGCACCAGTATGAATGAGATGGCCAGCAGCCTGCAGCGGATGATGGACACCCAGCGGCACTTCATCTCCGACACGGCGCATGAGCTGCGCACCCCGACGGCGGCGCTGCTTGCCAGCGCGTCCGCCCTGGACGAGCCGGCGACCCGGGATGAGGCCGCGGCCCTGGTCAGCCCGCAGTTGCGTCGGCTCAGCGCGTTGACCGAGGATCTGCTGGCGCTCAGCCGCTTCGACGACGGCCGCGAGGCGCTGGATGACCAGATAGTGGACCTGGTCAGCGTCGCCGAGAGTGCCGCCCGGCAGGTGGCCGCCGGTCAGGACGTCCGGGTACACAGCGACGGCCCGGTCTTCGCGATCGTCGACCCGGCGCGGGTCTCCACGATTGTCCGCAACCTGGTCTCCAATGGCCTGAAACATGGCGAGGTGCCGGTGGTCGTGGTGGTCAGCGAGACCGATGACCAGGGCGTGATCCGGGTCAGCGACGCCGGCCGGGGAGTCCCCATGGAGCTGCGCGAGGCGATTTTCCACCGCTTCGTCCGCGGCGACGATGCCCGTCACGGCGAGGGCGCCGGGCTGGGGTTGGCGATCGCCCGGGAGAATGCCGAACTGCACGGCGGCACTCTGGACCTGGCGGCCGACGGGCACGGCTTCACGCTACGGCTACCGATCTCCCCGCCCACCCTTGCCCCCGGGACGGACATTGCGGAGCGGCCCGTCGGAGTGGTTTCCCGCACTGGCGTCGCGGGGATCGGGCCGTCGGATGTGCTCTCCGGCCTGTTCTTCAATGGCGCTGCGATGTTCCTGGTGCAACGCGGTTTGGGCTGGCCCGTCGCGTGGGGAGGAACCGCCGGGTTGGTCGACGGGCTGCCCTGTCTGATGGGATTCCCGACGACTCTGGTGCTGGCCGGACGCTGGCTCGCCGCGCGACGTGGGTCGGTCCGGCCGTGGCTGTGGGGATGGGCCGCCCTGCTCCCGCTGCTGCTCTTCCTGGCCCTGCCTTGGCAGCAGGTCGGCGCGACGCTGGCCACGACCCTCGGGTGCCTGTTGTGGATGGTGGTGCAGAAGCGGCGCTGACCGGTGGCCGGTTGGTGACCAACCGGTGACATCCGGTTGGTCGGCTGGGTGGCATGAGTTTCCCCGCCGTCGTTGTCCGAACCACCGCGTCCGTTGAGCGCCCCGCCGCCCGGGTCCTCGGCCGCTCCCGGGCCGTCGGGTCAACCGACTCGGACCGGCTGCCCTGGTGGCCGGCGCTGCTGGTCTGCGGGCTGGCCGCCGTCGGTTGGAGTGCGGTCGCCCTCACCCTGCACGCCGGCTTGAGGACCGGGATGGACCTGGCGATCTTCGACCAGGCCGTCCGCTCTCTGAGCCATGGCAAGGCACCGTACTCGGCGATCAAGGGGACGAACCTGTGGGGAGACCACTTCCATCCCGCGATCCTGCTGTTGGCGCCGCTCTACTGCATCCGCGACGACCCGCGGTTACTGCTGGTGGCCCAGTCCTTCCTGATCGGGTTCGCCTGTGCGGTCATCGCCCGTTGTGCGCAGCGGGTGCTTGCCGTCGACGCTCGCGACCGGTTGGCGACCATCCTGGGGCTGTGCCTGGCCGGTTCGGTCGGGGTGCAGGGCGCGGGCAGCTTCGACTTCCACGAGGTGGCCCTGGCGGCCGTGCCGGTGGCGCTGTCCTCCGCAGCGTTGGTGGAGCGCCGGTACCGGGCCGCGGCGCTGTGGAGTCTGGCGGTGCTGCCGGTCAAGGAGGACATGGGGTTGGTGGTCCTGGGAGTGTGCCTGGTGTTGACGGTGCGGGGACAGTGGCGGCTGGCGATTGCGCCGGCGGTCCTGGCCATCGGGTGGATGGCGGCCGCGGTCAAATGGGTCATCCCGGGCATGGCTGGCAGGGAATGGACCTACGGCAGCACCCTGTCCGGCGACCCCGCCGCTCTGCTGCCCACCCTGGCCGGCTCCCTGACAAGGACCGACGGGATCGGGCTGACCGCGTGCGCGCTGCTGTTGGCCGCCGGCTTGCTGGCCCTGCGTTCGCCGGTGGCGCTGGCCGCACTCCCGATTCTGCTGGCCCGCGGCATCACCACCGGCAGCCACCTGCCGAAGCTCGGCTTACACTACGACCTGCTGCCCCAGATCCTGCTGTTCGCGGCCGCGCTCGACATGCTCCAAGGGTTCGATGACGTGCGGGCGCGGCGTGCGATCCGCGTGATGGCGGTTGCCACCGTGACGCTGCTGCTGGTGGGGCCGATGATGTGGCGGCTACCAGTCGCCCTCACCGGTATCCCGCGTGCGCCGCAGGCCGGCCGGGCGCTGACCGAGGTGCCCGCGGATGCCCAGCTGGCCGTCGATCCGCGGTTGGCCAGCCACGCCAGCCCGACACATCCGCGGCTCCAGTTACTGGAACCCGACCGGCCGGTGCAGCCGACGGTCGGCTGGGTGGTCCTGGATCTGCGTGCCCATCCCGAGGGGGAGCCGACGGGACTCCGTCGCGTTGCCCAGCACGGGGACTTCGTCGTGCTCCGACGGTGAGTCACTCCCGCAGCGGGACGTGGTAGCTGGCCGGGTCGGGGCCGTGTCGTAGCCGGATCTGGTAGAGCCCCAAGACGACGGCCATGGTGACCAGACTGATCAGCAACTGCGGCCGGGTCTCGGGCAGCAGGCCCATCGCGGTCACCACCAGCACCAGCCCGCCCAGCGTGACCCGGGACAGCCAGGGGAAGCCCCACACCCTCAAGGCCAGCTGCTCGCCGGTGGCCTCCAGCCGTCGTCGCAGCCGGATGGGAGGCCGCAATCCCGATGTAGACGAACAGCGCCACCGCGCCGTAGGAGTTGATCAGGAAGCGGAAGACCAGGTCCGGGCAGGCACGGCGGCGATGATGGAGACCCAGCCCACCAGCATAGGCCGGGAATGTGGAGGTCGTTTCCCGGAATCCGCGGCGGCCCGGGCCGGGCCCGTCAGGCTGTTTTCCGTGCGCCCTGCACACGCAGGGTCATGCCACTCTTGGCGACCACGACCGGCCCCCGATAGGTCGAACTCGCCTGCTCGATCCACCACCAGTCCTCGGCGCGCCCGGCAAGGTGTGACAGCACCAGTTGTTCGGCGCTCGCCAATGTGGCGACGCGGCCAGCATCCGCCGGTGTGGTGTGCGAGTGGAGCTGGTGGGCCAAGAAGGCGCCAGAGAATCCCTCCTCTCGGTAGAAGTCCACGTTCACGGCTTCATGGATCAGCAGGTCGGTTCCGCGCGCCAGTTCCACCAGGGCGGGGCAGAAGGTGGTGTCCCCGGAGATGGTGACCGAACCGTACGCGGTGTCAAACCGGTAGGCGTAGGCCGGGTTCACCGGCGGATGGTCCACGCTGACGGCGAGGACCTGGACGTGGCCGTCCTGGAAGACCAGGGCTGGTGAGTCGTAGGTCTGACCGAGCTCTTCCACCTGCAGCAATTGCCCCAGATCGGGGCGCCCCTCGTCCTGGATTCGGATGTCGAGGTCATAGGAGAAGCCTCGGCGGACCGCGTCCACCAGTCCCCGGGTGCCGGCCAAGGAGCCGTCTGCTCGGCCATTGTCCGGGCCGGGGCCGATGATCGGGACCGAAGCCTCTAGCCCGTTGACGGGCTTGCCCCAGTTGAACAACAGATAGCTGGGTAACTCGGCCACGTGGTCGGAGTGAAGATGGGTGATGAACATGCCAGCGAGGTTCGCGCCCCTCAGCCCGGCGTCGTGGGCGGCGCGAGTGCAGCCGAGTCCAAAGTCGACCAGGTAGAAGCGATCATCCACCACCACGGCAGTGGCGATGCCATTCTCCGGGCCGCGGATGGCGGGGCCAGCCGCCACGCCGAGCGTGATCACTGTCAGTCCTTGGTGGCTGGCCAGATCGAGTCTTGCCTGGCTGTTGGGGTGCATGGTGGTCCTTGGGATCGCAGTGTCTCGGGAGGTGGTCAAGGCAGGGAGTGGGGTCGTTGGTTGATCACCCGAGTCTCCAGGTAGTGCTCCAACCCCCAGGCGCCACGCTCGCGGCCGACGCCGGACTGCCGCCACCCGCCAAAGGGTGCATCGGGTTCCACCTGGGTGTGCTGGTTGATCCACACGGTTCCGGCTTCGATTCCCGCGGCCACGCTGCCGGCCCGGTCCAGGTCTGGACTCCACACAGAGGCGCCCAGACCCCATTCCTGCCGGTTGAGCTGGGAAGTGAGGGCCTCCACGTCGTCGTAGATCACGACTGGCAGGGCGGCGCCGAACTGCTCTTCCCGTACCAGCGGGGATTCATCGTCAATCCCGGTCACGATGGTGGGGGCCATGAAGTGACCCGGCAGGTCACAGCCTCGGCCGCCACCGACCACCCGATGTCCGCCGGCATCGACGGCCTGCCGGACCATTTCTTGCACCGTGCGCAGCTGGGCGGCGTTGTGCATCGGACCCAGGGTGGTGCTCGGCTCGATTCCGTGGCCCACGACGAAGCGCTGCGTCGCCGCCACCATGGCGTCGAGTAGGTTCGATGCCAGGATACTGGGAACGTAGACCCGCTTCACGGCCATGCAAACCTGTCCCGCATTGCGGAAGGCCGACCTGACGAGAGCTTCGCCCGTGAACTCAGGGTCCGCGTCCGGCAGCACGATCGCCGGATCATTGCCGCCGAGTTCCATCGTCACCCGCTTCACGGTGGGGGCGGCCTGGGCGAGGATGCGAGTACCCACGTCGGTTGATCCGGTGAAGGAGATCTTGCGCACCTGGGGGTGCTCGGCCAGAGCGACGTTGACGGTGCGGTTACTGGACGTCGCACACTGCAGGACGCCTGGTGGGAGGTGGCCATTCATGGTCTCCACGAGGGCCATGGTGGACAGCGGTGTGGTGGGGGACGGTTTGGACACCACGGTGCAGCCGGCGGTCAGCGCGGGGGCCAGCTTGACCAACAGCAGCGAGATCGGGAAATTCCACGGGGTGATCGTCCCGGTCACACCTACTGGCAGCCGGTCAACTCGGACGCGGCGGTCCTCCCGGTCAGGCAGGTGCAGACTCTCCTCCCAGTCAAGGCCAGCGTAGTGTTCCAGCATGCCCGCGCCGACAAGGAGCTCCCCACGGGCCTCCGCCACGGGTTTTCCCTGTTCTCGGGACAGGAGTGTGGCCAACCGCTCCACGTCAGTGCGGATTGCCTCGGCGCACTGGCCCAGGGCGGCAACGCGGGTTTCTCGGCTCGCTGCCCACGGATGTATCGCCTCAGCTGCCCGGCGCACCATTCGGTCGACGTCTTCGGGGGAATGCTCTGCTGCCTGGCCGACCACGTCCAGCGTGGCCGGGTCCAGCACGTCGTAGCGCCGTTCCATTGTTCGCCTCCGGTTTTCCGCCCATTGATCGGGTCTTGGGTGCCCCAAGACTTGCAAACGGTGGTCGGCGTCTGGGAGCAAAACTTCTGCTGAGTGGAAGAATCTGACCTGCTCCTCTGTGATGAAGCTCACACTGGAGCTGCTCGCAGGCACCATCCCTTCACCCTCGACGCCGAGGGGGGAAGAACGGCTCAGCCGAGAATCAATCCACGAACGAGGAGTGCAGATGCTTCACACGGAACCCAAGCCCTTGGTGATCACCGGGGTGGCCTCGGGGATCGGGGCCGATACCTGTCGTCGGTTGGCCGCGGCCGGACATGTGCTGGTGGGCGTGGACCGGACTCCGGTTTCGGACTTTCCCGGGCAGTTCATCGTCGGGGACCTTGCCAGCGCAGCGGGGATCGAAGCGGTGGTCTCGCAGCTCCCGCAGTCACTTGGAGGGCTGGTGAATATCGCCGGTGTGCCCGGCACCGCGCCCATGGACGTCGTGCTCGCGGTCAATGTCTTCGCCGTGCGGGACCTGACGGCAGCCTGCCTGCCCAGGATCGAGGAAGGGGGTTGCGTGGTGAACCTGTCCTCCTCCGTCGCGGACGACTGGCGCACCCACTCGGCCGCTGTTCGCGAGCTTGCCTTCTGCCCTCGCGAGGATCAGCAGCGTGCGCAACAGCTGGCGGGGGACGCCTCCTATCTCTGGTCCAAGCGGGCTGTGCGTCTGCTCACCGAGTACTTCGCGGCCCAGCAGGTCGGCCGACGCATCAGGGTCACCTCCGTCAGCCCCGGCCCGGTGCAGACGCCCATCCTGGATGACTTCAGGCAGGACCACGGTCAGGACAAGGTGAACGGCGCCGGTGAGTTGCTTGGCCGCTTCGGCAACCCCGAGGACATCTCTGCGGTGGTGGAGTTCCTTGTCGGGGAACAGGGCCGGTGGGTCAACGGCACCGACATCCGCGTCGACGGTGGACTGGGGGCCTGGCGCGGTGAGCAGGCAGCCGGTCAGCTCCAGGGGCGGTCATGACCAGCCAGTCAGAGCTGCCCGGCGGCGTGCTGGAGGTCAGGGTGCTGCGCTGCGAAGATCTGGCCGTCGGTGTTCGGCGGCTGACCTTTGAGCGGACCGACGGATCCGATTTTCCAGCCTGGGAACCCGGATCGCACATCGACGTCATCATGCCGGACCACGTGCGCCAGTACTCGATCTGCTCCTCGCCGGCCCAACTCGGGCAGCTGCAGGTCAGCGTGCTGCGGGTGTCGGACTCGCGCGGCGGTTCGGCCTGGGTGCACGACGGGCTGCAGGAGGGGCAGCAGATCACCATCTCGGCCCCGCGCAACAACTTCGTCTTCCAGGATTCCCGCAAGTACCTGTTCATCGCGGGCGGAATTGGGATCACGCCCATCGTGCCCATGCTCGAGCGCGCCGAGCAGCTCGGCCGGGAGTGGACCCTGGTCTACTGCGGGCGCTCCCGCTCGACGATGGCCTTCCTGCCCCAACTCGAGGAGCGGTACCCCGGACGGGTCAAGGTCTACCCGGCCGACGAGAGCGGCCGGGTCAACCTGGCAGACCATCTGGCGCTGCCCCGGGCCAAGATGCTGATCTACTCCTGCGGGCCCGTCCGACTGATCGAGGAGATCGAGGACTGGGCCCGCGGTTGGCCACCCGGTGTACTGCACACCGAGCGATTCACGGCCGCAACCCTGGACGCAGGCGCCAGCATGGACCCCTTTGAGGTGGAGCTGGTGCGAACCGGCCGCACCGTCGAGGTGAACACTGACCAGACCGTCCTGGAAGCGCTGGAGGGTGTAGGCACGCGAATCCTGTCGTCGTGTCGGGCCGGGGTCTGTGGCACCTGTGAGACCGAGGTCATCTCCGGCGAGGTGGACCATCGTGACGTGGTCCTTTCCGACGAGGAGAAACTGACCAACCAGTCGATGATGGTCTGTGTCTCCCGAGCCGCCAACGGGTGTGCGCGCCTGCGCCTCAACCTGTGACCTGCCCCATTGCAATGCTTGTGAGGAGACCTGCATGACCACGAACACCACCGCCCCCGTCACTGATATCGATCCCTTCACCAGGGAGGCGATCAGCGATCCCCATCCGATGAATACCCGGCTCCGCGAGCTCGGTTCTGTCTTCTGGCTCGAGAAGTACCAGTGCTTTGGCGTGGCGCGCCACGACTGGGTCTACGAGATCCTGACCGACTTCGAGACCTACATCTCCGGCGGCGGCGCTGGGCCCAATGACATCCGGCAGGACCCAGAGTGGCGCCCCCCGTCGATCCTGGAGTCCGATCCGCCCATCCACACCGCGATGCGGCGCGCCCTAACCGGCGTGATCAACCCGGCCAAGATGCGCCAGCTGCATGGCCGGTTCGAGGAGCACGCCCAAGAGTTGGGGGAGAGCCTGTTGGGGCGGGAACTGGTGGATGGCATCAAGGCCATCGCCGAGCCTTATCCCCTGAAGGTCTTCCCCGACGCCGTCGGCCTGCGCCCCTCCGGGCGGGAGAACCTGCTGCCCTACGGATCCATGGTCTTCAACGCCTTCGGCGCGGACAACCAGATCCGACGGGATGCCTTCCGGGAAGGCGAGAAGGTCGCCGCTTGGATCATGGACTCCTGCGCCCGGGAGAATCTCTCCGAGACGGGCCTGGGCGCCGAGATCTGGGCGGCCGCCGAACAGGGGCTGATCACGCCCGAACAGGCCACCCTGCTGGTCCGGGCGCTGCTCAGTGCGGGGGTGGACACCACGGTCTTCGGGATCGGCAACACCCTCTACTGTCTGGCCAGCAATCCCGAGCAGTGGGAGGCCCTGCGGGCAGACCCGCAGCTGGCCAAGTTCGCCGTCGACGAGGCGCTCCGCGTGGAGTCACCCTTCCAGAAGTTCCACCGCACTGTCGCCGTCGACACCCAGATCGAGGGGGTGGAGTTGCCAGCTGGCGCCAAGGTGCTGGTCTTCCTGGGAGCTGCCAATCATGATCCGGACAAGTGGGGCAGGGACGCCAGTTCCTTTGACCTGCAGCGTTCGGCCTCCGGTCACGTGGCTTTCGGCATGGGGCTTCACCAGTGTGTCGGCCAGCCGATCGCCCGGCTGGAGATCGAGCTAGTGCTGGCCGCCATGGCCACCCGCTTCGCCCGGATCGAGCTGGCCGGGAGCCCGCAGCCCTGGATCCACAACGTCCTTCGCGGCTGGGAGTCCCTGCCGCTCAGGCTGACCCGCTCCGTCTGACCGCCAGACCACCCTGAACCCTCAAAGGAGGCCCCATGCCCACCACCGATGCCCGCGGCGCCAGCGACGACACCGTGGCCGACCCGGCCCTCTGGTCCCCGGGCAAGCGCAACCGCTATGCGTGGATGATCACGCTTCTGCTCACCTTTCTGATGATGCTCAATTGGGCCGACAAGGCCGTGATGGGGCTCGCTGCAGTCCCGATCATGAAGGAGATGGGCATCACTCCCGGGCAGTTCGGCCTGGTCAGTTCCGGGATGTTCCTTGCCTTCACTGTCTCGCAGTTGCTGGTAGCCCCATTGTCCACCAAGCTGCCCAGCCGATGGCTGATCCTGGCCATGTGCGGAATCTGGGCCGTCTCCAACCTGCCCGTCGTGATCTTCGCGACCTTGCCGGCCCTGTGGGTCTCACGGCTCCTACTCGGGGTCGGAGAGGGGCCCTATGCGCCGCTGTGCATGCACAGCGTCTACAAATGGTTCCCCACCAAGCGGGGGGCGACTCCGGCGGCCATCGCGTCCTCCGGGGTCACTATCGGGATTGTCGCCTTTGCGCCCATTCTGGCGGTCCTGATCAGCTCCTTCGGCTGGAAGGTGGCCTTCTTGAGCCTCTCGGGCGTTGGGCTCCTCTGGGCACTTGTGTGGATCGTCGTGGGCAAGGACGGCCCCTACACGTCGCTGGCCGCTGAGCGGGAGATCGAGGGGCCCGATGCGGCTGAGCAGAGCGTTCCACAGCTGGTGGAACAGCCAGTGCCTTTCCTGCGTTCGATCCTCAACCCCACCTGGTTCTTCGCGGTGCTGGTCTCCTTCTTCGGCTACTGGGCCTTCGCCCTGTGCACCTCATGGGGACCGGCCTACTTCGAGACCGTCCTGGGCTATTCCCGTCGGGCCGCGGGCAGCATGATCGCCTTGCCAGCCGCTTGGGGTTTCGCATGCACCATTGCGTTGAGCAACCTGACTCAGCGGCTGGATCTCAAGGGTGTGCCCACCCGCTGGGCACGTGGCCTGGTGGTGGGCCTTGCGGGGCTGGTGGCCGGTACCTGCCTGACGGTCTCCACCTTCGTGGACCACCCCGGCGTTGCCCTGGGCCTGCTGTCCGTTGGTTTCGGGACGGCCCCGGCCCTGTTCGCGGTCACCTACCTGATCGTCGGTGAGCTGACCACCATTGCCCAGCGGCCGGCGCACCTGAACGTGGCCAATGCCGGGCTGTCGATGGGTGGAGTGGTGGCGCCCTCCGTCGCGGGCTTCCTGATCGGGGCTGCCAGCACGCCCGCCGGTGGCTACATCAGCGCCTTCCGGCTGACGGGCGTCCTGCTTGCGGCCGCCGGGCTGGGCTGCCTAATCTTCGTCAACCAGCAACGCGAGCAGCGCAAGCTCGGGTTGTTGGCCCACGCAGTGGAAACAGACCTGGACGAGCGGACCGAGAAGGAGACCGGTGGCGGGGAATACGTCACGGCCGGGAATCAGCCAAGCTGAGCGGGTGGTGCAGATCCTGCGCACCTTCGACCAGCAGCACCGGGGGGGGGAACTTAACCCAGTCCGCCACCCGTTCCGCTTTCCC
>NZ_JBCDMW010000036.1:0-67750 GCF_038433155.1 Luteococcus sp. H101 | reverse complement strand
CCCCCCCCCCTCTTTCCCCCCCCCCCCCCCCCCCCCCCCCCCCCCCCCCCCCCCCCCCCCCCCCCCCCCCCCCCCCCCCCGGTCCGGTATTCCCCTGGCCACCTGTCACCGGATGTTGCGGGAGATGTCCCGCCTCGGTCTGGTGGTCCAGCATCAGAATGGTCAGTACACCATCGGGCACCTGCTCTGGGAGCTGGGGATGCTCTCCCCGGTGCAGCGCGGGCTGCGACAGGTGGCCGCGCCGTTCATGCAGGACCTACTGGCCGCCACCCGACAGATCGTCAACCTGTTCGTGCTGGATTCCGACCGTGCGCTGCTGGTGGAGCGGATGTCCGGCTCGTCGGTGGGTTCCCCGTTCGCGGTACCGGGGGACCGGTTGCCGTTGCACACGAGCGCTGCCGGAAAGGTCTTCCTGGCCCATGGGGCATTGGAAGGGGACCAGTTGAGCGCCCTCTCGCTCACCAGGGAGACGGCCCACTCAATCGCCCACCCGTCGCGGCTGCGAGAAGAGCTGGACCTGATCGGCAGGCGCGGCTGGGCGACCACGGCCGAGGAGCACGTCGACGGTGCGTGGGGTCTGGCCGTCCCGGTCTTCGGCGGTGCGCGTGAAGTCGTCGCCGCGCTCGGCATCGTCACCGTGGCCCCGCTGGAGGATCCGAGTCGTGTGGTGCCGGCACTGAAGGTGACGTCGGCGGCCATCTCCCGAGCAATGGCGGGCCAGGAGATGCGCGAGAACTGACTCAGCAGGACTCCCGATCGGCTCGATGCCCGAGCCACCTGGCGACGGGCAGCAGCACCGCGAGCGCCATGAATCCGCTCAACACCACGCAGGTCACCGCAGCCGATCCGGGCATGTTGGTGGCCGCCACCAGCGTTCCCGCGGCCATGTTGCGTTGGGAAACCGATAGCGCAACGCTCACGCCCGAGACCCCGAACAGCCACCCCAGGCACCAGCCGGAGACGCAGGTGAGCACGATCATCTCGGTGATCGCGACGATGGCCACGGTGCTGGCCAGTTGAGCGATCTCGCGGTGGTCCGCCACGGCCTGATTCAGGAGCATCACCACCATTGATCCACGGGCGGCCCGGCCTACCGCCGGGGAGGCGGCTGCAGCCAGCCGAGGCCGGCTGTGGGCGATGCCGGAGCCGGCCAGCAGTGGGAAGGCCATCGTCCAGAACAGGAGCAGCGCCAGGTCTGCAGCGTGCACCTCCATGCCGGTCAGTAGGCGGGGGAGCACCACGGGCAGGAAGACCGTCGTT
Source organism: Luteococcus sp. H101 (assembly GCF_038433155.1). Taxonomy (NCBI): domain Bacteria; kingdom Bacillati; phylum Actinomycetota; class Actinomycetes; order Propionibacteriales; family Propionibacteriaceae; genus Luteococcus; species Luteococcus sp. H101. Next base: position 66,490 of record NZ_JBCDMW010000036.1, on the reverse strand, counting down.
GCCATCAGACTGGTGAGCATCAACCCTGACGCCACGCTCATGCTGGTGCGGGCCACGCCGGACAGCTGCAGGGAGAAGGGTGCGCCGGCGGCGCACGCCAAGGTGACCAGCCCGCTGCGCACCTCGGGGCCGACGGGGAGCAGGGCGCACAACGTCAGGGTCAGAAAGGGGGTGAGGACGAAGTTGCCCATCAGCCCGGCCAGGACCAGGCGCCCCCGCCGCAGTGGGGCAAGGATCTGGCGGGGCGTGAACTGCAGGCCGACTGACGCGGTACTGGTCACCGCGAACAGCGGCACCGCGATGGCGGCGACGATGCCGGTCAGCTGGTCCACCGTCATGTCAGCAGCACCACCAGGCCGCTGAAACCCAGCAGGACGGTGGCCCCGCCGAGCAGGTGGATCAGAGGTAGGCAGTCCGAACCTGTGACGGTCTCGACGCCGCTCAGGGTGCGGCGGTGGCTCCGACCCAGTGAGATTCGGGCGCCGAGCACAGCGAGGGCGGAGATGATCACCGGCCACACGACGATCGGCCGGTCATGGGTGGCCCAGCGGATCATCAGGCAGGTGACGCCGAGGTAGGCCAGCACTGTGCGCTCCCAGGCGAGGGTGGTGCGCTCCGGTTGCAGGCCAGGGTCCGTACGCGCCGACCATGTGTGGGAGCTCACAACAGGTGTCCTACGAAGACGCCCAGGGCGACCGAAACGCCCAGGGCGAGCACGGCGCCGATCCAGGGCAGGGGCAAGGGCCGATCCTGCCGCATGGCACGTTCAATCTGCACCCAACGGATGGTGGCGCTCGCTGCCAGCATCATGCCGGTGCCGAGGAGCGCCGCCACCAGGGCCGTCCGGACTCCGGCCGGGAAGGCACTCCCGGCGAAGGCTTCTAACCCGACTCCGCCCGCGAATAGGGCAAGCGAGGTCCTTATCCAGGCCAGGAAGGTGCGCTCATTGGCCAGGGAGAACCGGGGGTCGGGCTCCCGACCTGCCCCCAGAATCGCCCGGGACGTCCCGCGTCGCCGTTGCCGGTCATCCACGTCAGCCATGGCGTCAGCCTAGGATGGGGTGCCGACACTGTGGGGGCTCTCCTTTCACTCAGTGGGAGTTCGATCCGACGTGCACTGTCGGGTCGCCCGATAGGCTCGTTGTCATGGTTGAGACTCCTGCCGAGAACCCGTTCAAGCCCGAGCTGTGGGACGAGGTCCCCGGCTTCGAGTTCACCGACATCACCTACCACCGCGCCAAGAATGTGCCCGCCGTGCGCGTGGCGATCAACCGGCCTGAGGTGCGCAATGCCTTCCGGCCACACACCGTCGACGAGCTCTACACCGCCCTGGAACACGCCCGGACCAGCGCCGACGTCGGCTGCGTGCTGATCACCGGCAATGGCCCCAGCGCCAAGGACGGCGGCTGGGCCTTCTGCTCCGGAGGGGACCAGCGGATCCGCGGCAAGGCCGGCTACATGGCCGAAATCGAGGAGGGGGGACGACCCCCCTCGGACCCCCCTCTGGGCTCGGGCGCACCGGCCTCCGCAGGCTCCGGCCTGCCCTCGCCGGAGGAAGGGGAGCGGGCTCGGCGGATGAATACCGGGGCCGAGAAGCCGTCGCCCATTGACCAGGCCAAGCTGGGGCGGCTGCACATCCTGGAGGTGCAGCGGCTGATCCGCTTCATGCCCAAGCCGGTGATTGCGCTGGTCAACGGCTGGGCGGCCGGCGGCGGCCACTCGCTGCACGTGGTCTGCGACATGACCCTGGCCTCGGCCGAGCACGCCAAGTTCAAGCAGACCGACGCCGACGTCGGCTCCTTCGACGCCGGATTCGGCTCGGCCTACCTGGCCCGTCAGGTGGGGCAGAAGGTGGCGCGCGAGATCTTCTTCCTGGGCCAGACCTACGATGCGCAGCGCGCCTACGAGATGGGCACCGTCAACAAGGTGGTGCCGCACGCCCAGCTGGAGGATGAGGGCCTGGAGTGGGCCAAGATCATCTGCGGCAAGTCCCCGACGGCGCAGCGGATGCTCAAGTACGCCTTCAACGCGATCGACGACGGGCTGATCGGCCAGCAGATCTTTGCCGGGGAGACCACTCGGCTGGCGTACATGACCGACGAGGCCGTCGAGGGTCGGGACTCCTTCCTGCAGAAGCGCGATCCCGACTGGTCCGACTACCCGTACTACTACTGAGTTTGCTGGTGGGCCTGGGCTCGGCCATCGTGCATGCGTGGCCTGCTCAGGGCCCGGACCACGGCCCCTGAGCCTGTCGAGGGCTGCTTCCGCTCGCGTCAGCCCAGCAGACCGGCGTTGCGGATGATCCGGGTCAGCGCCTCCACGTTGAAGCGGTCCTCCAGATACACGGCCTGCAGTCCCGCAGCGCGGGCACCATCGGCGTTGGCGGCGACGTCGTCGATGAACAGGGCCTCGGCCGGGGCGATCCCCAGGGCGTCGACGATGTGGCTGAAGAAGTCCGGCGACGGCTTGGCCACCCCCATCTCGTAGCTGTAGAAGGCGCCGTCGGTGTGCTCGGCATAGGGCAGGTGGACCTTCATGTGCTCCCCGCGGATGGCCTGCTGGTTGGTGGCCAGGTAGACCTTGGTGCCGCGCTCGCGCACCCGGTCCATCAGATCCAGCACCCCGGGCAGCGGGGTGGTGTCATTCCACAGGTCAAAGACCTCGTCGGCGGTCACGGGCAGCGACAACTCGGTGAGCAGCGCCTCGACCTCCTCGCGCAGACCGTCGCGGCGCACCAGCAGTGGCTTCTCCCGGGCGAAGAGCTGGTCGAAGAAGTCGTCGGAACTGATCGGGTTGCCCAGTTCTTCAAGCCGGGCGGTCATGCCCAGGCGGAATCCGGGACTGGTCTGCAGGACGCCGTCGCAGTCGAGCAGCAGGGTGGTGAATGGCATGGTGGGCAGCTCCTGGTGGAAGGGGTGGTGGCTCCAGTCTCTCGTGGGGTCTAGGTCACGCGTCAGCCGGTCTCTGCTCTGGCGGTCCGCCGCCCGCTGCGGGGTTGACCCCGCTCACCGCGTCGACGATGAGCTCCAGCAGCCAGGACTGCTCCGGGGAGCGGGCGTGCGCGTGCCGGCTCCAGGCGGACAGGGTGACCGGCTTGATCTGCCAGGGCAACGGCAGGCAACGAAGCCCTCCGCTGCTGGCGAAGGTCTCCGCCACGTACTGCGGGACGATTGCCACCAGTTCGCTGTTGCGCAACAGATTCGGCAGGGCCGAGTAACGCGGCACCTCCACCCCCACTCGCACTCGACGGTCCCGCTGCTGCCCGGGCGGGGCGGTGTGCCCGATCGCGCCCTGCACCACCACATGCTGCTCCGCCTCGAAGCGATGTCGGGTCAGTTCGGCGTCGATCCGGGGGTGGGTGTCCGAGAGCATCGCGACGTAGTGCTCCTGGAAGAGCTCTCGACGTTCCAACCGTCGGGAGTCGAAGTCTGCGCCGGAGATGAAGCCATCCAGTTCGCCGCGCAGCACCTGGTCTTCCACCTGATCCACGTGCAGTGGCTGGATCTTCAGCGTCGACGCGGGGGAGCGGCCGTGCAGCGCCCGCCAGAGCAGCGGCAGCAGGAAGGCCTCGCCGGCATCGGACAGGGCCAGGTGGAAGGTGGTGGCCCGGTCCGGATCAAAGTGGGTGTCGGTCTGGAAGACCGAGTCGATGGCATTGAGCGCCTCGACGAAGACCGGGTAGGCCCGGCGTGCGCGGGCGGTGGGGGTCACGCCGCGTCGTTCGCGCAGGAAGAGCTCGTCGCCCATCTGCCGTCGCAGCCGGTTCAGGGCGTGGGTGACGGTGGGTTGGGAGAGTTGCAGTCGTTGTGCGGCGGAGGTGACCGATCCCGTTTCATAGATCGCGACGAAAGCTCTGGTCAGGTTCAGATCGGCCGATGCCATGCCAAAACAATAGATCAGATCTATGGCAGTTGCACGTAACTTCGATCCCACTTTTGTTCTCACGGGAGATGCTCTGTGAAATAGTTCACAGCAAGCGCGTGACGATGGAGTCGCGCCGAAACCTTGAGGAGGATCGATGGCGACCACCCAGTTCGCCCCCGCAGCCGGGGGAACTCCCGGTCAGCTTGATCGTTGGCCCGTGGCCCTGTGCTGGCTCACGGTGCTGCTGGACGGTCTTGACCTGGTGATGCTGGGCGCCGTCATCCCCACCCTGCTCAAGAGCCAGCACCTGGGCTTCACCGTTGCCGGAGCCACCTCGGTGGCCACCGCCTCGCTGGTCGGTGTGGCGATCGGCGCCGCCCTGGTCGGTTCCTTGGCCGACCGGGTCGGGCGGCGCGTGGTGCTGCTGGGCTCGATCCTGCTCTTCTCGATCTTCACCCTGGCCATCCCGTTCGCCACCTCGGTCGCCATGTTCGCCGGTTTCCGCGCCATTGCCGGCGTCGGTCTGGGCGCCTGCCTGCCGGTCGCGCTCACCTTCATGAGCGAACACATGCCCGACGAGAACCGCTCGCACGCCAGCACCCTGACCATGACCGGCTATCACGTCGGCGCGGTGATCGCGTCGCTGGTGGCCATCGCCGTCGTGCCCGCCTGGCACATCCTGTTCTATCTGGGCGGTATTGCCGGCCTGCTCCTGCTGCCGCTGGTCTGGTTCAAGCTGCCCGAGTCGCATGCTTTCCTTGCCGCCCAGCAGAAGGACGACGGCCAGAAGGTCAGCATCTTGCACCCGCGGTTGATGCGCGCGAATGTCGGCGTCTGGGTCGGCTGCTTCATGGGCCTGTTGCTGGTTTACGGCCTGAACACCTGGCTCCCGCAGCTGATGCAGAAGGCGGGCTACAGCATGTCTGGCTCGCTGGTGATGCTGTTCATCCTCAACCTGGGTGCCGTGGTGGGCCTGCTGGTGGCCGGCAAGCTGGCCGACCGGCGCGGCGTGCGCTCCACCATCCTGATCTGGTTTGCCGCCGCCGCGGTGCTGCTCGCTGCGCTGAGCATCAAGATGTCCAGCACGGTGGCGCTGAACGTGGTGGTGCTGGTCACCGGCATCTTCGTCTTCAGCGCCCAGGTGTTGATCTACGCCTACGTCACCCACGCCTTCCCCGCGGAGGTGCGCAGCACCGCGATGGGTCTTGCTGCGGGCATCGGCCGGCTCGGCGCCATCGTCGGCCCGCTGGTCACCGGCGCCCTGGTGAACGCCGGCCTGGCCTACCCGTGGGGCTTCTACTTCTTTGCCGGAGTCGCCGTGCTGGGCCTGCTGGCGATCTTCACCCTGCCGCACGAGCAGGATCTGGCAAGGCTCCACATCAGCGACGACGAAACGCTCACGCATCAGGGAGCGCCGGCATGAGTCACGGCGACGAGGAGATCCAGCTGCGGGGCGTGGGCTCCATGGCCACCCGGCATCTGCTGGCCGCCCTGGCCGATATGGCCGCCGACCGTGGCGTCGCCCAGATCGCCTTCACCGCGGGCGGCGGTGTGGCTGTCGCCGACGCGATCCGCGCCGGGGAGTCCGCCGACGTCATCGTGCTGGCCCAGAGCGCGGTGCAGACGCTGGCCGAGGAGGGTCACCTGCTGGCCGAGAGCATCCGTCCCGTCTTCGTCTCCGACGCCGTCCTGGGGGTCCCCGCCAACCGCGACGCCCAGGCTCCGCAGACCTCCGAGGAGCTGCGCAGCCTGCTCCTGGCCGCGCAGCGGATCGGGTACTCGACGGGCCCCAGCGGCCAGGCCTTCCTGGCCCTGCTGGACGCGCTGGGCATCCGGGAGGAAGTCGACGGCCGGCTAGTGCAGGCCCGCCCCGGGATGCCGGTAGCCGGAATGCTCGCGGCTGGCGAGATCGATCTGGGGCTGCAGCAGCTCAGTGAGATGGGTGGCACTGACGGCGTCACCATCCTGGGCCCGCTGCCCGCTCCGCACGCGATCAGCTCGGTCTTCAGCGCCGCAGTCGGATGTGCCAGCGTGGAGGGCGAGTCGGCCGCCGCCTTCATCGACTTCCTCACCGACCCGCAGAACCAGTCATTGGTGGAACGTCACGGGATGACGCCTGCCACCGCCATCCGCAATGAGTGCAAGGAGTGTTCATGATCATCGACTGTCACGGCCACTACACCACCGCCCCGAAGCCGCTGGGCGACTGGCGCGACCAGCAGATTGCCTTCGTCGACGGCAAGGGCGACAACCCCGCGTCGGATCCGGTGATCACCGACGACCAGATCCGCGAGTCGCTGGAGGCCAACCAGCTGAGGTTGATGGACGAGCGCGGAACCGACCTGACCATCTTCAGCCCCCGCGCGTCGTTCATGGCACACCACATCGGCGACCTGGAGGTCAGCAAGCGCTGGGCCACCATCTGCAATGACCTGTGCCACCGGGTGAGCCAGCTGTACCCCGACCGGTTCGCGATGGGTGCGATGCTGCCGCAGTCGCCCGGCGCCGATCCGGCCACCAGCCTGCCCGAGCTGCGACGCGTGGTGGAGGAGCTGGGGGCGGTCACCATCAACCTCAACCCCGACCCGTCGGGCGGCAAGTGGACCGCCCCGCCGCTGACCGACAAGTCCTGGTACCCGATCTACGAGGCGATGGTGGAATACCAGATCCCCGCCATGATCCACGTCTCCACCTCCTGCAACCCGGCCTTCCACACCACCGGTGCGCACTACCTCAATGCCGACACCACAGCCTTCATGCAGCTCATCCAGGGTGACTTGTTTGCCGACTTCCCGGAGCTGAAGTTCGTCATCCCACACGGCGGCGGTGCCGTCCCCTACCACTGGGGACGGTTCCGCGGCCTGGCGATGGCGCTGAAGAAGCCGGAGCTGGAGGAGCACCTGCTGAACAACGTTTTCTTCGACACCTGCGTCTACCACCAGCCGGGCATCGACCTGCTGACCAGCGTCGTGCCCACCAAGAACATCCTGTTCGCCTCGGAGATGATCGGCGCGGTGCGGGACATCGACCCGCGCACCGGCCACTACTTCGACGACACCCTGCGCTACATCCAGGCCACCGACCGGCTGGACGGGCAGCAGAAGGAGCAGGTGCTCAGCCAGAACGTCCGCACCGTCTACCCCCGGCTGGACCAGCAGTTGGCCGCCCGCGGCCTGTGACCGGCCGCCTCAACAAGGAGCAGAACATGCGTCTCAACAATCTCGGCATCGTCCATCGCAACATCACGCGCGCCGACCCGGCCGCCGTCGAGGAGCTCTCGAAGTACGGCGTCGCCAGCATTCACGAGGCGATGGGCCGGGTGGGGTTGATGCGGCCCTACATCCGCCCCGTCTGGAAGGGCGCGAAGATGTGCGGCCCGGCCGTGACCGTGCTGCTGCAGCCCGGCGACAACTGGATGTTCCACGTCGCCGTGGAGCAGGTGCAGCCCGGAGACGTGCTGATCGCCGGCTGCACCACCGAGAGCGAGGACGGCTTCTTCGGTGACCTGCTGGCCACCAGCCTGCAGGCCCGCGGTTGCAAGGGCCTGGTCATCGACGGGGGTGTGCGTGACGTGGATGACCTGGAGGAGATGCAGTTCCCGGTCTTCAGCCGGGCGATCAACTCCAAAGGCACCATCAAGGCCACGCTGGGCAGCGTGAACATCCCCGTCGTCTGCGCCAACGCGTTGGTCAACCCCGGCGACGTGGTGGTGGCCGACGTCGATGGCGTCGTCGTGGTGCCCGCCGAGCTGGCCGACCCGGTTGCCGAGGCCGCCCGCAAACGGGAAGAGTTCGAGGGGCAGAAGCGGGAACGCTTCCGTTCCGGCGAACTCGGCCTGGACATGTACAAGATGCGCGAGGGGCTGGAGGCTGCCGGCCTCACCTACCTCGACTGACCAGACACCCGACCAACCCAGCAAAGGATTTCAACCATGAGCAATGCACCCGTTCGCGTGGCAGTGGTCGGCGCCGGTGGCGCCTTCGGCATGAAGCACCTGGAGGGTCTGAAGAACATCGACGACGCCGAGGTGGTGGCCGTTGCCGGATCCAGCGGCGACCTGGCTGCCCTGGCCGAGAAGACCGGCGTCGAGCGCGCCGTCGAGGGCCTGGATGCCGTGCTGGAGATGGACGACGTCGACGCCGTGATCCTGGCCACCCCCACCCCGGTGCACGCCAGCCAGATCATTCAGGCGCTGGAGTCCGAAAAGCACGCCCAGGTGGAGATCCCCGTAGCCGACTCGCTGGCTGACGCCAAGGCCGTCCTGGCCGCCGCCGAGTCCTCGGGCAAGGTGGCGATGGTGGGCCACACCCGCCGATTCAATCCCTCTCACCAGTGGATCCACAACAAGGTGGTCGCCGGCGAGTTCAACATCCAGCAGATGGACGTGCAGACCTACTTCTTCCGTCGCAAGAACATCAATGCCAAGGGCGAGCCCCGCAGCTGGACCGACCACCTGCTGTGGCACCACGCCGCGCACACCGTCGACCTGTTCGCCTACCAGGCGGGAGCGCCCATCGTGCAGGCGAATGCCATCCAGGGGCCGATCCACCCCGAGCTGGGGATCGCGATGGACCTGTCCATCCAGCTGAAGGCCGCGACCGGCGCCATCTGCACCCTGAGCCTGTCGTTCAACAATGACGGACCGCTGGGCACCTTCTTCCGGTACATCGGCGACACCGGCACCTACATTGCCCGCTACGACGATCTGGTCAACGGCAAGGAGGAGCCCATCGACGTCAGCCAGGTGGATGTGAGCATGAACGGGATCGAGCTGCAGGACCGGGAATTCGTGGCCGCCATCCGCGAGGGTCGCGAGCCGAATTCCAGCGTGCAGCAGGTGATGGGCTGCTACGAGGTGCTGGGCCAGCTCGAGGAGCAGCTGAACCGATGAGCGCGTTGCCAACCCGCACCGTCGGGCCCTTCGAGGTGAGCGCGCTGGGGCTGGGATGCATGAACCTGAGCCACGCCTACCAGCCGCGTCCCGCGGAAGAGGTGGGGGAGGCCCTGGTCAATCAGGCCATCGACCTGGGCGTCACCTTCCTGGACACCGCCGCGCTCTACGGCGGCGGCCGCAATGAGGAGCTGGTTGGGCGCGTCCTGCGCACCCGTCGCGATGAGGTGGTGCTGGCCAGCAAGGGTGTGATGCACCTGGTGGACGGCACAAAGGTGATCGACGGCCGTCCGGAGAGCATCAAGCAGAACTGTGAGGACTCGCTGCGCCGGTTGGGCGTCGACGTGATCGACCTGTACTACCTGCACCGCTGGGACAAGCAGGTGCCGATCGCGGAGAGCGTCGGTGCCGTCGCACAGCTGGTGGAGCAGGGCAAGGTGCGGGCGATCGGCCTGTCCGAGGTGTCGGTGGACCGGCTGGGCGAGGCCCAGCGGGTGCATCCGATTGCCGCGGTGCAGAACGAGTACTCGCTGTGGACCCGCAATGCGGAGATCGCGATGCTCGAGGCCTGCGAGCGGAGCGGGATTGCCCTGGTGGCCTTCAGCCCGCTGGGCCGGGGAATGCTCACCGGCGCGGTCCGCGACCCGCAGCTGCTGCCCACGGGAGACATCCGCCGGCCGATGCCTCGCTTCCAGCCGGAGAACTTCGGCCACAACCTGGCCCTGGTGGACCAGCTGGCCGAGCTGGCCCGCGAGGCCGGCTGTACTCCGGCGCAGCTGGCCCTGGCCTGGCTGCTGCACCGCAGCCCGTCGGTGGTGCCGATCCCCGGAACCACCAGCAGCGAACACCTGCGGGAGAACGCGGCCGCAACCCAGGTTCGGCTCGACGAGGACCTGGCCCGCCAGGTCGACGAGCTGATCAACCAGCGCACCGTCGCCGGATCGCGCTACCAGGATGCCCAGCTGGACGAGGTTGACGCCGAAACCTTCTGAGCATCACCCCCGCACCAGACAACCGAACGTATCCCCCGTCGCGACGCTCCCGCGCCGTGACGCGGACCAGCACACCCAAAACCGGCTCCTCCGAGCCGCCACTCATTGCACAGATCAGGAGAACAGCGCCATGGACAAGGAAGTCATCACAACGCGCGTCGGAATCGTCGGGGCAGGTCCCGCGGGGCTGATGCTCTCGCACCTGTTGGCGAAGGAGGGCGTCGACAATGTGGTGCTGGACAATCGTGAGCACGACGTGATTGCCAACACCCATCGCGCCGGCATCCTGGAGGCTGGCAGCGTGCGGATGCTGACCGACACCGGCGTCGGTGGCCGGGTGCTGACCGAGGGCTACGAGCACAGCGGCATCTACCTGCGCTTCAACGGCGAGAACCACCACATCGACTTCAAGGAACTGCTGGGCCAGACCGTGTGGCTCTACCCGCAGAACGAGGTCTTCGTGGACCTGGCGGCCGCCCGCCGGCGCGACGGTGGCGATGTGCGCTTCGGGATTTCCGACACCCAGGTGAGCGGAATCGACACCGACTCCCCGGTGATCTCCTTCACCGATGCCGACGGCGTCGCCAAGGAGATCCACTGCGAGATCGTGGTGGGCGCCGATGGCTCCCGCTCCAAGTGTCGCGACCTGATCCCGGAGGTCAAGCGGGTCAAGTACACCAAGCGCTATCCCTTTGCCTGGTTCGGGATTCTGGCCAAGGCTCCGTTCAGCTCCGACGAGCTGATCTACTGCCGCTCGGACCTGGGCTTTGCCCTGATCAGCCAGCGCACCCCGGAGGTGCAGCGGATGTACTTCCAGTGCTCGCCGGATGAGAATGTGGACGACTGGGACGAGCAGCGGATCTGGGACCACCTGGATGCCATCGTCGCCGGCCCCGACGGCCTCAAGCTCAAGCGTGGCGAGATCTTCGAGAAGGTGATCCTGCCCTTCCGCTCCTTCGTCCAGGAGCCGATGCAGTACGGCAAGCTCTACCTGGCCGGCGACGCCTCGCACACCGTCCCGCCCACCGGCGCCAAGGGCCTCAACCTGGCCTTCGGCGACGTCGCCCTGCTGGCCCCCGCGCTGGTGGAGTGGGCTCGCACCGGCTCCACCGCGCAGCTGGACACCTACTCCGAGCGGGCGCTGAAGCGGGTCTGGAAGTCCCAGAACTTCTCCTACTGGATGACCCAGATGCTGCACACCCAGGCCGACGCCGAACCCTTCGACAACAAGCGCCAGCTGGGCGAGCTGGAATCGGTGATCTCCTCGCCCAAGACCATGAGCTACCTGGCCGAGTGCTACACCGGCTGGCCCTACGACCTGCCTGAACTGATGGAGGACTGACCATGACCCAGCAGCAGAAGCCCACGACGGGCGAGTTCACCAAGACCGACGGCTGGCTGGACTGGTACGAGGGTCCCAGCACGCCCGCCTTCCGGCTGCCGGACGGTGCCGTGGATGCCCACTGCCACGTCTTCGGGCCGGGGGAACAGTTCCCCTATGCGCCCCAGCGCAAGTACACCCCCTGCGATGCCTCGGCCGACCAACTCTTCGCCCTGCGCGACCAGCTGGGCTTCAGTCGCAATGTGATCGTCCAGGCCACCTGCCACGGTGCCGACAACCGCGCCATGGTGGACGCCGTGCGGCGCAGCGAGGGCCGGGCCCGGGGCGTCGCGACGGTGAAGCCCGACGTCACCGCCGAGGAGCTGCAGGAATTGCACGATGCCGGGGTGCGCGGTGTGCGGTTCAACTTCGTCAAGCGCCTGGTCGACGCCGTGCCCACCGACGCGCTGGGCACCATCGTGGAGAAGATCGCCCCGCTGGGGTGGCATGTGGTGATCTACTTCGAGGCCGCCGACCTGCCGGATCTGTACGACTTCTTCAGCTCCATCCCCACCACCGTCGTCGTCGACCACATGGGCCGGCCCGACGTGACCAAGGATGTGGACGGGTCCGAATTCGCACTCTTCCTGAAGCTGCTGCGGGAGAACGGCAACATCTGGTCCAAGGTGAGCTGCCCCGAGCGGCTGTCGGTGACCGGCCCCAAGGCGCTGGACGGTGAGCGGCAGGCCTACACCGACGTCGTGCCCTTTGCCCGTCGGGTGGTGCAGGAATTCCCGGATCGCGTGCTGTGGGGCACCGACTGGCCGCACCCCAACCTGAAGGACCACATGCCCGACGACGGGTTGCTGGTGGACTTCATCCCCCACATCGCCCCCACCGAGGACCTGCAGCGCAGGCTCCTGGTGGACAACCCGATGCGGCTGTACTGGCCCGAGGAGGCGCTGGGAGACCAGTCCGCCGAGCTCGGCAAGCCCACCGCAGAGCACCGTCATGGCGTCGGCGATGACGTCGGCCAGGCCTGACCAACCGAAGGGAAAGACCATGAGCACCAACCCAGATCGTCCCTATCTGGACGTCCCGGGCACGATCATCTTTGACGCGGAGCAGGCCCGCAAGGGATACCACCTGAACCAGTTCTCCATGTCCCTGATGAAGCCGGAGAACCGGGAACGCTTCTTGGCCGACCAGCGGGCCTACCTGGACGAATGGCCGCTGAACGAGAAGCAGAAGCAGGCCGTGCTGGACATGGACCTGAACGCGATGATGGCCGAGGGCGGCAACATCTACTTCCTGAGCAAGATCGGCGCCACCCATGGGCTGAGCTTCCAGCAGATGGCCGGCTCCATGACCGGCATGTCCGAGGCGGCCTATCGGGACATGATGGCCAGCGGTGGCCGTCGCCCCGAAGGGGTCCGGCTGAAGGACCTGGACGGCTGGACCCCGCCGGCGCCCCGGGTCAAGGCGGAGACGCTGAATCCCGATGCCAAGGCCCGGATCACGTCGACCGTCTTCACCTCGCACGTGCCGGCGATCGGCGCGGCGATGGACCTGGGCAAGACCGAGGAGCCCTACTGGAAGAAGGTCTTCGACGGCTATGTCGCCTCCCGGGAGTGGATGAAGGACAACACTCCCGACGTGGTGATCCTGGTCTACAACGACCACGCGACCGCCTTCGACTCGTCGCTGATCCCCACCTTCGTGCTGGGCACCGGCGCGCACTACCCGGTGGCCGACGAGGGCTACGGCCCCCGTCCCGTGCCGGATGTGGAGGGCTACCCCGAGCTGGCCGCGCACCTGGCGCAGTCGATGATCCAGGACGACTTCGATCTCACCCTGGTCAACGAGATGGTGGTGGACCACGGGCTGACCGTGCCGCTCAGCCTGCTCTTCGGCGACGTGGAGAAGTGGCCCTGCAAGGTGATTCCGCTGGCGGTCAACGTGGTGCAGTACCCCGTCCCGTCCGGCCGTCGCTGCTACGAGCTGGGCAAGGCGCTGCGCCGTGCGCTGGACACCTGGCAGGGTGATGAGCTCAATGTGCAGATCTGGGGCACCGGCGGCATGAGCCACCAGTTGCAGGGCCCCCGCGCGGGCCTGATCAACCGGGAATGGGACAACGCCTTCCTGGACATGCTGATCGAGGATCCGATGGGCCTGACCGAATGGCCGCACCTGGACTACGTCGATGAGGCCGGCAGCGAGGGCATCGAGCTGGTGATGTGGCTGATCGCCCGCGGCGCGATGGACGACCAGTTCGGCGGCGAGCACCCGTCGGTGCGGCACCGCTTCTACCACGTGCCCGCCTCCAACACCGCCGTCGGGCACCTGGTGCTGGACAACCCGTCGGGCTCGGCCAGCTGAGTCAGGCTGCTGAGAACGATGCGTGATCCCCGGGCCGAAGCTGGCCCGGGGATTACTGCGTCTCGCCACCCAACACCCAGCCTCGACGGCCGGAATCACCGCAGCGGAGACGAGGAGCGCAACGGTATCCCGTTCATCGGGAAACGCTGCTGTCTCGCTGGTGATGGCAGGGGAGTCTTGTGCACACCCCACCGACCTCATTGAAGGAGACGCCATGACCAGCACCCCGATCCGTACCGACGTCCTGGTGATCGGCTCCGGGGCGGCCGGCATGGGGGCGGCGCTCAAGGCCGCGGAGCAGGGTCACTCCGTGCTCGTGGTGGAACAGGAACGCCATCTGGGTGGGACGACGGCCATCTGCGGTGGTTGGGGATGGGTACCCGGCAACAAGGGGGCCGAGCCGCAGGACAGCCGGGACCAGGCCAAGGCCTACATCAAGGCGCTGGCTGGCCACGGCTACCGAGAGGAGCCGGTGGATGCCTTCCTGGACAGCATTCCGGAGGCCCTGAACTTCTATGAGCGGCAGGGCGTCCGGATTGTCTACGGGGCCATGTCCCCCGACTACCAGATGGACGCACCGGGGGCGATGGAGAAGGGCCGGGCCGTCACCTTTGAGCGAGCCGACGCGCGCATGCTGGGCGAAGATCGGCTGCGGGTGCAGCCCTATCTGATGCCCTACACCGTCTTTGGCTACATGCCTGAGATTGGCACCGACATCGCCCGGATGGTCAAGGCCAACCAGAGCGTCGGCAACTTTGCTTATGCCGCCCGCAATGTGCTCACAGCCTGGGGCCAGACCCTGCTGGCCCGGCGGGCCTGGACGCGCACCAACGGCAATGCGCTGATGACCTGGATCTTCGCGGCGGCCAGGGAAGCAGGCATTCGGATGTGGACCGGTACCCGGGCGGAACGCTTGCTGACTGACGAGCGAGGAGTGGTGGTGGGGGCGGAGCTGTCCGGCGGGCACGCTGGCCGGGTGGGGGCCCGGCTGGGAGTGGTGCTGGCCTGCGGCGGTTTCGGTGGCAATGCGGAGCTGCGGCGGCGCTACTTCCAGCACGATCCGGACGGCGACGACCACGTCACCCCGACGATCGGGCACGATGGCAGCGCCCTGCGTCTGGCCGAACCCTTGGGCGGGTACATCGACGATTCACCGCACCAACCCGCGTCGTGGGGGCCCATCACCCCCTTCCACACCCTGGTGCGGCGCAAGCAGACCTACTTCCCCCATCTGCGGGCCTTCGGGCTGCCCGGACTGATCGCGGTGGACCGCACCGGGCGCCGTTTTGCAAACGAGTCACTGTCCTACCACGACTACGGCATCGAGATGATCAAGAATGACGCGGAGCGGGACCGCACCTATGTCTGGATCATTGCCGACGCCACGGCGATGCGGAAGTACGGCATCGGCTATGCCAAGCCGTGGCCCTTCCCTCCTGCGATCTTCCAGAAGGAGGGCTACTTGCGCCGCGCCACCACAGTGGAGGCCCTGGCAGGGCAGATCGACGTCGATCCGCAGAGCCTGCGCCGGACCATCGAGGAATTCAACCAGGGGGCCGCGCGGGGCGAAGACCCCGCCTTCGGGCGCGGCTCCTTGCAGTACCACAATTTCAAGGGTGACCTGGAGCACCGGCCGAACCCCAACCTGGCCCCGCTGACCAAGGCGCCGTGGTACGCCGTCCGGGTGATGATGGGCGATCTTGGCACCTATGCCGGTCTGGCGGTCAACTCCCGCAGCGAGGTGCTCGACGAGGGAGGCCGGCCGGTTCCCGGTCTGTACGCCGCGGGCAGCGCCGCGGTCAGCGTCTTCGGCGGCGGCTACCCCGGCTACGGGGCGCACGTCGGGCCGGCGCTGGTTTTCGGCTATCGGATTGGCCGCGACATTGCCGCGCACGCCGCGGAGCGCGGCAGGGGAGAATGGTCCGGGCAGCCAATGCCGACATGAGGAGGGCGGGCCATGGCGAACTCATCGTCGGGCGAATCGATGCTGGAACGGATCGTGCGCATCCTGGAGGCCTTCGACGGCAACACCCCGTCCCTGCCCGTGGCGGAGCTGGCGCGGCGCACCAGTCTGCCGTCCAGCACCACCTACCGACTGGTGGATGAACTGGTGGCCTCTGGTCTGCTGGACCGCGTGGGGCGCGAGGTGCAGGTGGGGCTGCGGCTGTGGGAGCTGACCACCCGGAGTTCGTCCGCTCTGGCCCTGCGTGAGGCGGCCCGGCCGCACCTGGATGACCTGCGACGGGTGCTGCGCGCGCACGCCCTGTTGGGGGTGCTGGACCGGCACGACGTGCTCTACGTGGACCGGGCGCTGGCCCGTAGTTCGGCGGTGAACCTGGCCACGGTGGCGGGGCGGCTGCCCGCGCACGCCAGCTCCGCCGGGTTGGTGTTGATGGCCCATCAACCGTCGGCCGTCCAGGAAGCCTGGCTGGGGTCGCGGTTCACCCGCTACACCCCGAAGACGCCCACCGACCCGACGCAGCTTCGTCGGGTGCTGGCCGCGGTGCGCCAGCAGGGGTATGCCGAGGCGGCGGGACTGCTGGTGGGGCCCTCCACCGGGCTGGCGGTTCCAGTGGAGGGCCCCGACGGGCAAGTGATCGCCGGGCTGGGGATCGTCGTGCCGGTGGGGGAGACCGACGCGGCCCGCACCGTTCCGGTGCTGCAGGCCGCGGCCCGGGGGATCACTGAGCGGATGCGGGCCGGCTGAAGGTCTGGTCTCAGACCAGGCCGACGAGTTCGGCGGCCATCGCGTCGGCATCCGGCTCGTGGCCGGTGATCAGACGGAATGCGTCGACGGCCTGACCCACCGCCATCCCGCTGCCCGGCAGCACCCGGCAGCCCGCGGCCTCGGCATCCAGGATCAACTGGGTGCGCAGCGGTCGGTAGACCACGTCGGAGACCCACAGGCCGGGGTGCAGGGCGGCGGTGTCGAAGGGGGTCCCCGGGAGCTTGGCGGAACCGACGGGCGTGCAGTTCACCACACCGCTGGCCCGCGCCAGCAGCTCGGCCACCTCGCCGGGAGCGGCGGCTCGCACATCACCCCCAGCGGTGGCGGCGGTGCGCTCGGCCAGCGCCTGCGCCCGAACCGGGTCCACATCCACGATCACCAGTTGCCGGGCGCCCAGCCCCACGAGGGCATGGGCGACGGCGGAGCCCGCTCCACCAGCCCCCATCTGTACCACCAGATCCATCGGGGCATCGGGCAGGCCGCGTCGGAAACCGGCGGCATAACCCGTCGCGTCGGTGTTGTGCCCGACGGCGCCCTCGGCGGTGAAGACGACGGTGTTCACCGCGCCGATCGCCTCGGCCTCCGGTGACAGGGCGTCCAGCTCGGCCATCACCACCTGCTTCACCGGGTAGGTGATGTTCAGCCCGTCATAGCCCGCCAGCTGGGCGGCACGCACCAGCTCACCCACCCGCTCCGGGGTGATGCCCCGCTCGTCCAGATCGAGCAGCCGGTAGACATAGTGGAAGCCCTGCCGCTCGCCCTCGGACTCATGCAGGTGGGGGGTCATCGACGGGCCGATCCCCAGCCCGATCAGGCCGGCGAGCTTGCTGGTGGTGGTCATGACCTTCCTCCGGTCTGGGATTGCTCAGTTGGGTCGTCGACACCGGCGGCATGCAGCGCGGCAAGCCAGCCGAAGGTGAGCCCGGCGCCCACCTGGGCCCCGGCTCCGGGGTACTCGGAGCCCATCGGGCTGGCGGCGTCATTGCCCGCCGCGTACAGCCCGGGGATTGGCTGGTCCTGCTCGTCGAGCACCTGGGCCCGGCCGTTGGTGCGAATACCGAAGGCCGTCGCCAGCGGCGTGGGCACCACCGCGATGGCGTAGAAGGGTGCCTTGGAGACCGGGCCGATGTTCGGGTTCGGTTCATGCTCCGGGTCCCCGGCCACCCGGCCGAAGAGCAGTTCGCCCTTGCCGAAGTCCTCGTCCTTCCCTGTGGCGGCAAAACCATTCCAGCGTTCGACGGTGGCCTCCAGCCCATCGGCATCCACACCGATGCTCTCCGCCAACTCCCGCAGCGTCCGACCGCGATGCAGGTAGCCCTGCCGGATGTAGCCCTCCAGCAGCTTCTGCGGCAGCCGCGGGGTGACCACCATGCCCAGCCCGTAGCGGGACAGGGCCCGGGAATCCACCACCAACCAGGCCGGGATGGTGGGCGCCGTCTGGTGCGACTCGTACATGGCCCGGACGAAGCGGTGGTAGGAGACGGACTCATCGACGAAGCGTTGCCCGGCGCTGTTGACCGCGATCAGGCCCGGCTTGGCCCGGTCCCAGATGTGCGGGAAGACGGCGGTGGACCCGTCCGCGCGGGTGCCGATCGAGCTGGGGAACCACAGGGCATTCTCGCCATTGTCCGTTCCCGACGAGGCACCGACGGCGGTGGCCAGCTGCAGGGTGTCGCCCGTGGCACCCTCGCAGGCACGGCTGAACTGCGGCGTGGGCTGCGGGAGGTACTGCGCGCGCAGCTCGGGGCTCTGGGCAAAGCCACCCGCGGCCAGCACGACGCCACGTTCGGCGTGGATGCGCAGAACCCGGCCCTGGTGCTCGACCACGGCCCCGGTGACCCGGCCCTGCTCGTCGCGGATCAGCTCGGTGGTGCGGGCATTGCGCCACACCTCACCGTCGCGCTGCAGGAACTCGTGGTACAAACGCGCCACCAGCCCATTGCCCATCACCAGCCGGGTGCCGCGTGGGTAACGGGTCAGGTCGGCCGCCCAGCGCACGCCCAGCCCCAGCGCCGTCGCGGCTCCTCGGGCGGTGCGGCCCGGCTTGCCGGTGAACATGCCCAGCAGCTTCGACACTTCCGGCCGGCGCACCATCAGCGTCCCGCCAAAGAGCGCGAATTCCGGGACGGGGCGGCGGACGTGGCGGAAGTTCACCGGGCCCAGCAGCCGCCCGTCGAAGGGTTCGGGTTCAAGCGCCCGGCCGGTCTGTCCCGTCTCGGGTAGTTCGGAGTGGTAGTCGACGACGGACGGGGACGGCAGGAAGCGCACGCCCAGGCCTGCAAGGTGCTCCAGCATCCGGGGGGCATTGTCCAGATAGGCCTGCCGCAGTTCCCGCGGAGACTTGTCGCCGATCAGGGTGTCCAGGTAGCGGGTGGCGCGTTCGGCATCGTCGGTATTGCCGGCCTCGCGCTGGAAGCGATTGTTCGGCACCCAGCAGGTCCCGGCCGAATAGGCGGTGGTGCCGCCGATCCAGTCGGTCTTCTCCAGTGTCAGCACCCGCAGCCCGGCGGCTGCGGCGGTCAGCGACGCGGACAGCCCGGCGGCGCCGGTGCCCAGCACCAGCAGGTCCACGGTGTGGTCCCAGGCCTGCACCTCGGCAGGGGACGTGGCTGTGATGGGGGTGGAGGTCATCGCGCCAGCACCTCCCGCGCGGCCTGCAGCAGGCGTCGGGCGAAGGGCCCGTCGCCGAGCTCCTCCCGCAGCGGATTGGGCACCTCGACGCTGATCGGCGCGGTGGCGGGGAAGGCGCTCAGGAAGGCCGTGAAGTCGACATCGCCGTCGCCGGGAACCAGCCGCTCGGCCCGGGACTCGTGCAGGCGTCCGGCCAGGTCCTCGGGGGCAGCGGCCCGGGCATCGCAGATCTGGACCAGGGGTGACAGGTCAGCGGCGGTTCGGGCATCGGCCACGGTGCCCTGAACGCGCTGGAAGTGCAGCGCATCGGGCAGCACCCAGCAGCCCGCGGCCCGGGCCAGATCTGTGGCCTGCGGCAGGGTGGAGACGGCCTGATACGAGATGGCCTCCAGGGTCGGGGTGATCCCGAAGGGGCGGGCATCGTCGGTGAAGGCCTGCAGGGTGTGCAGCAGCCGCGGCTGGTCGGTGTCACTGGCGGCGACGGTGAAGGTGCTGGCGCCCAGATTGGCCCCCGCTTCCAGGGCAGGCAGCCAGGTCTCCCGGGTGAGGGTGCCGTCCAGCACCAGGAATTCCACGTCGCGCACCCGCAGGCCGGTGGCTCGCAGTGCGTCCAGCGTGCGTCGGGCATCCGGCGACCCCGGGGTGAGATCGGTGAACTTCTCCGTGGCGGTGACCGGCACCACCCGGATCCCGACGAAGTCGTAGCCGGCGGCCGCGGCGGTCTCCACCAGGTCGGCGGGGTGCGCGCCGAGCAGGGAGAGCGGGGCCAGCCCGATCGGGCGGTTGTGGGCGGGTTCAGTCATGGTTCTTCTCCTGGGTGCGGGCGGCCAGCCGGTGCAGCAGCTGTCCGCGGTAGTCCGGGCCGGGGGCGGGGCTGCCGTCGTCCTCATAGGTGGTGGTGGCGCCGGCGAGCTCACGGCCCACCAGATAGCCAAAGGTCATGGCCGGGCCCAGGTTCACGCCGCCCGACGGGTAGTGGCCGCCCATCACGGACGCCATGTCATTGCCGGCGACGAAGAGCCCGTCGACGGTGCTGCCGTCGCGGCGCAGCACCCGGGCCGCGGCATCCACCGCGATCCCGGCGAAGGTGCCGAAGGATCCGGGCAGCACCTTGACCGCGTAGTAGGGGCCCCTGCCGAGCGGTGCCAGGGTCGGGTTGGGCGTGATCTCGGGGTCCCCGCCGTAGCGGTTGAAGGGGGTCTCGCCGCGGCCGAAGTCGGGGTCGATTCCCTGTCTGGCATTGGCATTGAAGGTCTCGACGGTTTCGACCAGTCCGGCCTCGTCGATGCCGCACTGGCGGGCCAGCTCGGGCAGGGTGGCGGCCTTCTTCAGGTATCCCAACGCGCGGTAGGGGAAGACGGGCAACGGCCGGGGCTTGGCGAAGCCAAGCATGTAGTGCCGCAGTACGTGGTGGTCGCAGATCAGCCAGGACTCCACCGGGTCGCCTTCCGGCACGGCGTCCACCATGCCCTGGACGTAGTCGAAGTAGCCGTTGGCCTCGTTCACGAAGCGCTTGCCATTGGCCAGGACGCCGATCACGCCCGGTTTGGCCCGGTCGGCAATGTGCGGGAAGACTCCCTGGTGCCCGCCCGGGAAGTCCACCAGCGAGACCGGGCACCACGCGGCGGGGCTGTACCCCGAGTCGTCCAGGTAGCCGCCCACCTGCTCCGCCAGCCGCAGCCCGGCGCCATCGCAGGTCTCGGGGGCCAAGGTCCAGTGTTCCCGGCCAGTCGGGGTGCGAGGGAAGGTGCGGCGACGCAGCTCCGGGTTGGCCGGGTAGCCGCCGGTGGCCAGCACCACACCTCGGGAGGCGGTGAGCGTCTCGCGCTTCCCATCATGCTCCACCACGACCCCGGTCACCCGTCCGTCGTGCTCGACGAGCTCGGTGGCGCCGGTGCCGGTGCGCACCTCGACGCCGAGGTCATCGGCGGCCTGCAGCAGCCGTCCGACCAGGGCGACGCCGTTGACCATCTGCATGTTACGGCGGTGCACCACCATGTCGAAGACATGGGTGGCGGTGCGGCGGGCCGCGTGCAGGAAACTGCTGGGCTTCTTCAGGGCGGTCAGGAATTTGCCCAGATCCGGGCCCGCCATGATGCCCATGCCGACGAAGCTGGTCATGTAGAACTGGTGTGCCAGCCGGGCCCGGACCTCTGGTTTGAGGGCGGTGCCGTAGAAGGGCGACGCGGCAACCGAACGGTGGCCGGTGCCGGCGCCGGGCAGCTTGCCGTAGATGTCGTTGATCTTGTTGCCGGGGGTGAACTTCAGCGGCGTGAGGTTGTGGAAGAAACCGACCATGTGACCGGTGTTCTCCAGGAAGGCCTCGACCCTCTCCTCGTCGTAGTCATCGCCCAGCACGCCGCGCAGGTAGGTGCGGAAGTCATCCCTCGGTTCGTCGACGCCGTCAGCCTTGGCCAGCGGGTTGCCGGGGGTCCACATCCAGCCGCCGGAGCGGGCGGTGGCACCGCCGCAGACCTCGGCCTTCTCCACCACCAGGACGGACAAGCCGTGGTGGGCGGCGGTGACGGCGGCGGCCAGGCCGCCTGCCCCGCTGCCGACCACGATCACGTCGTGGTTGCTCATGCTTCCTCCAGTTCCAGGGCGACGGGTGCGCCCGTGCGGTGTGATTCGTAGATGGCCAGCACGATCGCCAGCGAGGGCAGGGCTTGGCGGCCGGTCACCAGGGGCGCCCGACGCTCGCGGATCGCCGCGCAGACATCGGACACCAGTGCCGTGTGATATGGCACCAATGCCCCGTTGATGGCACTCAGATCTACCTCCGGTCCGCGGCCCAGCTCGAGGGCAGCACCCTCAGGCGTCTGGCCGTCCAGCCAGAGGTCATTGATCCCGGGAGTGCCCTCGGGGTACTCCACCACCGAGACGGTGCGCCCGGTGCTGCCGGTGATGCTGACCCGGGCGCCCAGTGACGGCTCGGTGGCGGTGCTGGCGCGCACCGTCGCCAGGGCGCCGGAGGCGAAGCGCAGCGTGGCGACGGCGGTGTCCTCGACCTCGATCTGGTCGCCGTGCTTCATGGTGGCGATGTACCCGTGCACCTCGCGCACATCCCCGAGGAACCACTGCAGCAGGTCCAGGTAATGGATGGCCTGAGTCATCAGCACCCCACCGCCATCGCTGCTCCAGCTTCCCCGCCAGGGAGTCGCCGAGTAGTAGTCGGTGGTGCGGTGCAACTGAACCTGACAGTCACCCAGCATGGGGATCCCGATCAGGCCCTCGTCGATGGCCCGGCGAATCCGCTGGGAGGCTGGCCAGAAGCGACGCTGATAGCAGGTGGCCAGCAGCACACCGGCGTCTTCGCAGGCCTCCACCATGCGGCGGGCCACCTCCAGCTCGATCGCCAGCGGCTTCTCGCAGATCACGTTGACCCCGGCCCGGGCTGCAGCGGTCACGATCTCGGCGTGGGTGGGGTGTGGGGTGGCGACGCTGACCACATCAACGCGGCCGGCATCCAGCACGTCTCCCAAGGCGCTGGTGGCGTTGGGGATGCCGTGCTGCTGGGCGAAGGCCCGGGCCCTCGCCCCGTCGACGTCGCACACGGCCACCAGCTCCACACCGGGCGTTGCGCGGTAGGCCGCGACGTGGTTTCCTGCCACGGCCCCACACCCGATCACGGCGGCGCGCAGGGCGGTCATCAGGCGGCCTTCTGGTGCTTGCCGAGGTGCTCGGTGGGCGTCCGGTAGGTCTCACGGGCGGTGAAGGCGCCGATGGCGGCGATCAGACAGACCACGGTGACGATCCAGGCTGCGGGCTGCCAGTGGGTCTTGTCATTGCCCACCAGGCTGGACGCCAGCGACGGTGCGAAGCCGCTGACCACCAGCGCAAACTGCAGGCCGACGGCCATGCCGGTGTAGCGCACCTTGGTGGAGAACATCTCGGTGAAGAAGGCCGGGTAGATGCCGTTCGGCATCGAGTAGAAGATGCCCACCATCACCACACCGGCCAGGAAGACAAGCGGGATGTTCCCGGTGGAGATGCTCATGAAGTAGAGCCAGATCATCGGGATGATGCCCAAGGCGCCAATGATGAAGATCGGTCGTCGACCCCAGCGGTCGGCGGCCAGGGCGGCGAAGGTCTGGCCGAAGAGCGCCACCACATTCGAGGCAATGGCGATCCACAGCATGGTGGTGCGGTTGATGCCTGCCACCTGCGAACCATAGGCCAAGCCGAAGACCTGCATCATCGTGTTGGTGGTGGTGAACAGGCCGCAGGCGGTCAGCCGCAGGATGTCGCGCCAGTGGTCGCGGAAGGCACCCAGCACGGGAAGGACGTGGTCCGTCTCCTCGCGGACGTCCTCCTCGAAGATCTCCGGCTCCTCCAGGGTGCGTCGCACGAAGAAGGCCACCACCAGGACCAGAACCGAGCTGAGGAAGGGAATTCGCCAGCCCCAGTGCAACAGCTGTTCGTCCGGCATCGCCGCGACCGGGATGAAGACCAAAGAGGCGAGGATGAAACCGAAGGCGATCCCGTTCATGGTCCAGGAGCCTAGGAACGCCCGACGGTGGGCGGGGGCATGCTCGATGGTGAGCGTCGAGGCACCTGCGGTCTCGCCGCCGGCGGAGAAGCCCTGCACCAGGCGGCAGAGCACCAGGATGGTCGGCGCCAGCCAGCCGTGCCCGGTGTGCTGCTCGAACCAGGCGTAGCTGGGGATGAAGCCGATGGCGATGGTGCCGAAACCCATCAGGAGCAGGCAGACCACCAACATGTTCTTGCGGCCGATCTTGTCCCCGAAGTGGCCCAGCACCAGCGCGCCGATCGGGCGGGCGATGTAGGCGACGCCGAAGGTGGCCAGCGAGGCGACCGTGGCCACGGCAGGGTTCCCGGCCGGGAAGAAGATCTTGCTGAAGACCAGGGAAGCGGCCGTCGCGTAGATGAAGAAGTCGTAGTACTCGAGTGTTCCGCCAAGGAAGCTCGCGACCGCGGCCTTGCGGGCCATCGGGGTGATGGTCGCCTCTGGGGCGGCCGGGTGGATTGCTGCGTGGGTCATGGGGACTCGTTCCTCGTTGAATGTCCTTTGGGTTGCTGACCCAGCCATTGTTCGATCGAGGATTACCCCAAGTCCAGCTCTAAATTTCTCTCTCAGTATGTCGCATTTCAACGTAATCTTCGTCGAAGAGCTCCTTGGCGAGCTCGGTGACGGTGCGGGCAGCGGGGCTCAGTCGGTCGGGGGCCCAGGCCAGGGCGCTGCCCAGCAGGATCACCTCTTCGATGGGGCGGTAGTCGACGCCGTAGGGCAGCAGCTCGCTCATGGCGCTGGGAAGCAAGGCCACGCCGACCCCCGCGGCGCACAGGGCCAGCACCACTTGGGTGTCGTTTGCCTCCTGCACCACCCGGGGGCGAAAACCCGCCTGCTGGCAGGCCTGCAGGGTGGCGTCGCGGACGGAGGAGCCGGAGTCCCAACGGGCCATGATGAAGGCCTCGTCGCGCAGTGCGCGTAGGGGGATGACGTCGGGGTGGGCCGTCAACAGGCGGTGGCCCTGGGGCATGACCACCCCCAACGGCTCCTCCATCACGGTCATCACCGTGATGCCGTCCTCGTTGACGGGGAGCCCGACGAAGGCGATGTCGGCCGCTCCCCGGCGCAGCTGTTGCAGGGCACCCACTGTCATGTAGCCGCCGGCCAGATGCAACTTGATGTCCGGATAGCGGTGACGAACTGCTTGGGCCAGGATCGGCAAGGTCCGGTGGTTGACCGCACCTGCAAAGGCCAGGGTGACCGAACCGTAAGTGCCCGGCACGGCCTGGCGTGCAGCAGCTCGCGAGTCCTCCATCTGGTTCAGGATCGCCCGGGCATGCGGCAGGAAGGCACGGCCACTGGCGGTGAGGGTGACCGTGCGGGTGGTGCGCTCGAAGAGTCGGACATCCAGCTCCTTCTCCAGCTTGCGGATCGTCTGACTCAGCGGTGAGGCTGACTGGTGCAGCCGATCGGCCGCCCGCCCGAAGTGCAGTTCCTCCGCGACGACCACGAAGGCTTCCAGTTCTCGCTGGTCCATTGGCCTACCGGGCGGCCGGTCGGTTCCAGCTCGCCTTGGCCGGGGCGAAGGGGCTGCGCATGTGGATCGCCCAGCTGGAATGCGGGTGTATTCGCAGCAACGCCGTCTCCAACCAGGAGCGTTGACGATCCGTGAGTGTGGGCAGGACGGCTGCCAGATCCGCGTCGTCGTGGGGATTGGGGCGCAACGCCTTCCACAGCAACTGCACCTCGGGCGCTCCGGTGGGGATCCCGTCGATGTCGATTATCGCCTTGTCCCATGGCATCTGCAGGCGCGGATCTCGCCGATACAGCCAGGCCTTCGGGGCTCCATCCTCCACATGCAGCTCGGCCACCCAGGCGCCGTTCTCGTGCCACAGGGCTCGCTGCAGGTCGGCGTCGTCAGGCACGTCGGCCAGCGGCAGAAGGGCCCCGTCCAGATCAGCCCAGACGGTCACCCCATCGGGCAGGGAGACGCACAGCGGCCGTAGGTCGCCAGCGGCGGTACTCAGGTCAAGATCCTGGCGATCGGACTCCTGGTGCAGGTGAAGATCCAACGCAGAACCGCCGCTCACCCACCAGCGGGCTTGGCATCCGGCAAGACGCTCCGCGGCCTGGCGCGGAGTCCATGGCCGCCACGGGGTATCGGCGGAGGGTGGCAGGTCGGCTCTCTGGTCCATGGCTGCATCTTGCCACTCGGCTGAAAGCGGGAATGGCGCGACCGCGTAGACGTGACGATTCCCGATCATCGGGAACTGGCCTGTCTCGTTGGGGTGGGAGCCACCTACCGTCGTCGCACTGGTTGGGGCACAGCAAAGGAGCGTCGGCATGGACTGGTTGGGTCTGCAGGGAAGAGTAGTGGTGATCACCGGTGGTGGCAGTGGGATCGGTCGGCAGGTCTGTCTGGAGCTGGCCTCGGTCGGGGCGGTGCCCGTCGCCGTCGACGCCAATGGCGAGGCCGCCACCCAGACCGCGGCATTGGTGGCCGCGGCGGGGGCGGCCGGGAGCGCGCACGCCGTGGACGTGACCGATGCCGACGCCTGTCGACGGGTCTTCGCCCAGGTGGTCGAAGACCACGGATCCTTGCACGGGCTGGTGAACGCGGCGGGAGTGATGCGCGCCGGAAGCCTGGCCGAGCTGGACACCGCCGACTGGGAACTCGTGATGCGGGTGAACGTGACCGGCTGCCTGATTGCTGCTCAGGCGGCCCTGCCGCACCTGGCCGAGGGGGCCGCGCTGGTTCACATCGCGTCGATCTCGGGCAGCAACCCGCAACCGACTTCGGGGGCCTACAGCACCTCCAAGGCGGCGGTGAAGATGCTCAGCCGAGACCTCGCCTTCGAGCTCGGCCCCCGAGGTGTGCGCTCCAACACGGTCAGCCCTGGGCTGGTCCGTACCCCGATGAGCGAAGCCTTCTACCAGGCTCCCGGGGTGTTGGAGAAGCGAGAGGCCTCGGTACCGCTGCGGCGAATCGCGGGCCCACAGGACATGGCCGACGCCGTGCTGTACCTGCTGTCGGCGCGCGCGTCCTATGTCACCGGGCAGGACATCATCGTGGATGGCGGCTTGGGACAGGCATTGATGTCCTTCCTGCCCAGGCCCGGCTACTGAGGAGCTCGACGGATGCGAAAGCACGACAAGGGCGTGACGGCCACCACGGCGGACGTCCTGGTGATCGGCGGCGGCGGATCTGGGCTGGCGGCAGCCATCGAGGCCGCTGAGCAGGGCGCCTCGGTGCTGGTGCTGGAGACAGGCGAGGAGTTGCGGGGCAGCACGGGACGCAGCGTCGGATCCATCGCGGCCAGTTGCACCCCGGACCAGCGCCAGCAGGGAATCCAGGACTCTCCGGAGGAGCATCTGCGCGACTATCGGAAACTGTCCGGTGCACTTGCCGAACAGGAGGATCCGGAACTGGTGGAACTGCTGATCCACAATGTCACCGCCACGCTGGCCTGGCTTCGCGGTATGGGGATGGAGTTCTACGGGCCGGTGGGGGAACCACCGCACAGCGTGCCGCGCCTGCACAACATTCTGCCGGGTTCCCGTGCCTACATTCATCACCTGGCACGACGGGCTCGCTCGGTGGGGGTGCAGGTGCTGCTGGGCACCCCCGTCGAAGCCCTGCTGAGCGACCACGGGCGAATCGTCGGGGTCCGGGCCAGCGGTCGTGAGTACCGGGCGGAGCGCGCCGTGGTCATTGCCTCCGGTGACTTCTCGGCCAGCGAGCAGATGAAGACGGAACGGATCAGCCCGCGAGTCGCTGGCTTCCAGCCCGTGAATCCGTTGGCCAATGGCGACGGCCAGCGGATGGCGGAGGCGGTGGGTGCGACCGTGCTGAATGCGGACCTGTTCGACGTGCCCAGCATGCGACTCTCGCCGCCCGCCTCCGAAGGGCTCTATGGACTGGTGCAGAAGGTTCCCCCGGTTCGTACCTTCACCGGGGTGGTGCGCTGGTCGTTGGCCAACCTGCCCAACCGCTTGGTGCGGTCCCTGATGATGGGCTTCGTCACCACCTTCCTCTCACCCCGGGAGTCGATGTTCACCGACGGCGCGATCCTGGTGGACCGTGCGGGACGGCTGCGCAGCGAGACGGAGGAGAACATCAACCTGAGCGTGGCTGCCCTGGGGGGACAGGGTGGCTTCCTGATCGGCGATGCCACCCTGTACCAGCGCTACGACGCTGCTCCCAACCACGTCGCCACCGCTCCCGGCGTCGCGCATGCCTACATGAGCGACTTCAAGCGGGCCCGGCGCGATGTGTACACCGAGGCCCCGACACTTGACGGCCTTGCCACCAGCCTGGGGCTGCCGCCGCAGGCCGTTGCCCAGGCCGTGGAGGAGGGCAACGAACGAAAGCGGGCCCGTGGGGGGCCCGAGCTGGGGCGGGGGCCGTGGTTTGCACTCGGCCCGCTCCATGCCTTCCTGATCCAGACCAATGGGGGGTTGGCAGTCAATCGTGACCTGGCCGTGCTCGATGCTTCCCATCAGGCCATCCCCGGGCTGTTCGCGGCCGGCAATGCCGGGCAGGGCGGGCTCGCCCTGTTCGGGCACGGACACCATCTTGGGTGGGCCTTCACCTCGGGTCGGCTCGCGGGCCGGTCCGCCGCCCACCAACCACGTCAGCACGAAGACCAATCGACCCAAGGAGAAGACCAATGAGCAAGACCTACCTTCTGCAGTACACCTACGGCGATGGCGACCGAATGGTGGTGCTGGAGGAACACAAGGCCTACATGCGTGAGCTGGTGGAGCGCCGTGTCAATGTGGTGGCCGGTGCCTACGGCCCCGACGAGACTCCCGGCGCCGTGTTCGTGCTCCGGGCGGGAAGCCCCGACGAGGTGGCGGCGCTGAGCGATGCCGACCCCTTCCACAGCGGGGGTTTCGTTGCCGAGCGGTGGATCACCGAGTTCATCCCGATGTCCGGGGAACTGGTGGAGCAGGTCAAGGGCTGAACGCGGGGGCGACAGGCGGGGCCGTCTTGGTTAGCGTCGCAGGTGAAGACCGCGACGAGGGGAGTCACCGTGAATGTCGGACTGATTGGCTATGGCGAGGTGGGCCGGATCCTGGCCGAGGACCTGCGCGAGCGGGGCGTTGCGGTGGCTGCCCACGACCTCAAGCACGAGGACCCGACGCTGCGGGAGCATGCCGAGCGGCTGGGCGTGGTCTGGGCCGCTACGCACGCCGCCGTGGCCGAGCGGGCCGACGTCGTGATCTGCGCCGTCACTGCCAGCCAGACTGGGGCCGCGGCTAGCGCCACCGCTCCCGGCCTGCGCCGCGGCTCCTTCTACCTGGACTTCAACTCCGCCTCGCCGGGCACCAAGAAGGAGGCCTCCTCAGCGGTGGGCGAGGCCGGCGGCCGGTACGTGGAGGGCGCCGTGATGACCTCGGTGCCGCCCTACCGCAGCGCGGTTCCGCTGCTGCTGGGCGGCCCGGATGCGCGGGATCTTGAACCGGTGCTGCATGGGCTGGGCCTGTCCGGTGCTCGTTTCCACGACGAGCGGCTCGGCGTCGCGTCGGCCACCAAGCTCTGCCGGTCGGTGATGATCAAGGGGCTGGAGGCGATGGTGGTGGAGAGCTTCACCGCCGCCCGGGCGCACGGCGTCGAGGACGCGGTGCTGGCTTCGCTGGCCGAGACCTTCCCCGGGATCGACTGGGAGGCGCAGGGGGCCTACTTCTTCCAGCGCACCATCGAGCACGGGCGTCGCCGTTCGGAGGAGATGTTCGAGGCTGCGCTCGCGGTGCGCGAGGCCGGCCTGGAGCCGCTCTCGGCCACCGCGACGGCGCATCGCCAGGCGTGGATGGCTGATCTGGGTGATGAAGGCGTCTTCGGCCAGCGCGGCTCCGAGGGCTTCGCCCGCAGTCAGGACTGGCGCACCGAGGCCGACCGGATCATCCAGCGGCAGCGGACGTCGTCGACGCTGCCCGAACCATCCTGAGCCGTCGGAAATCACACGCTACCCCTTCTGATGAGGGAGAACTGATCCGTGCCCGGTACCCACAGGGGGTGCCGGGCACGGTGCGCCTCGTCAGGCGAATTCGCCCGGGGTTCAACCAAGACGGTGAATCGACTTGAAGCTCAGGTAGGCGTGCAGGCCCTCGATGCCGTACTCGACGCCCAGGCCGGAATCGTGCCGGCCGCCGAAGGGCGCGTTGTGGTTGGACTGGAAGAAGTTCAGGCCCACCGATCCGGTGTCCATCCGCTCCGCCACCTCCTGCGCCTTCTGCTGGTCTGCGGAGAAGACCAAACCGCCCAGTCCGAAGCCCGTCGAGTTGGCAATCCGGATGGCCTCGTTCACGTTTTCGTAACGCAGGATGGTGATCACCGGGCCGAAGATCTCCTCGCGCGCCACCCGCATCTCGGGCGTGACGTCGGCCAGCACGGTCGGCTGGACGAAGAAGCCGGTGCCATCACGGGCCGCACCACCCGTCGTCACCCGGGCGCCTTCGTCACGGGCGGAGTTCAGGAAGCCCAGCACCACGTCGCGCTGGGAGCGAGTGGCCGACGGCCCCACCACGATGCCCGGCTCGAGGGGGTCGCCCTGAGCCCAGCCGGCCACGGTACTGGTCACCATCTCCACCACCTCGTCGTAGCGCTCGGCGGGAGCCAGGATCCGGGTGGAGATGTAACAGGTCTGGCCGCCATTGCGCATACAGGAGCGCAGCAGAACCGACGACATGTCCTCCAGATTGGCGTCCGGCAACACGATAGCCGAGGACTTGCCACCCAACTCCAGCGTGACCGGCCGCAGCAGTTCGCCGCAGGCGGCGGCAATCTTGCGGCCCACGCCGGTGGAGCCGGTGAAGGCCACCTTGGCGATGCCGGGGTGGCGCACGAGCGCGTCGCCCGTCGCCCCAGCGCCGGTGACCAGGTTGATCACCCCGGCGGGCACCCCGGCCGCCTCCGCCGCCTCGACGACGAAGCGGATCGACAGGGGAGTGGATTCGGCCGGCTTGATCACCATGGTGCAGCCCGCCAGCAGTGCTGGGGCCATCTTGATCACCATCAGGTTGATCGGGAAGTTCCACGGGGCGATCAGCGCGCACGGCCCAATCGGGTCCCGCCGCACCACGGTCTCCGCCGAGCCATTAGGGAAGGGGCGCACGTCTTCGCGCTCCAGCAGCTCGGCATAGCCGGCAAAGTGCCGCAGGATGCCGGCCGCGTTGGCCGCGGCGCCATTGGTCTCGGCCAGCGGGCTGCCGTTCTCCCGGGTATTGGTCCACGCCATCAGCTCGGCGCGCTGCTGCACCTCGTCGGCCATCCGACGGATGATCTCGGCCCGTTCCGACGGCGCCATCCGAGGCCACGGACCCTCCTGGAAGGCCCGCACCGCCGCACTGACGGCCAGGTCCACGTCCTCGCGGTCGGCCTCGGGCACCGAGGCCCAGATCTCCTCGGTGGTGGGATCCACCACGTCGATCCGCTCGGTGCCCTGCGCGCTCACCCAGTCGCCCTCGATGTACAGGTCGTCGACGTGGGCGTACGGCAGGTGCAGCGCCGCCCGGAGTTCCTTGGACGAGCTGGTCATCGCAGCACCGCCGTCTTCAGCATGGCGGTGGCGCGCTCCAGCTCGGCGGTGGCCATTTCAATGGCGGGCTGGGTCTTCAGCTCCGGAATGATCTCGCGCACCAGGCGGTCGGTGTACGGCGAGGGCGCCATGTCGAACCAGCCGCTGGCCAAGGCAATTCCCGTCGTGGTGAAACGCCACAGGCGGTCGGCATCACGCACCAGGGCATCCTCCAGACTGAGGGCGTCGGGCCGGGTGTCATGCCCGTCGATGATCTTGTTCACTTCGGCGATGAAGTCCGCCGAGTACCCCAGATCAGGCAGCACCTCCTCGGCGATCAGGCAGCTCTGACGCTCGTGCTCGAAGCGGATGTCGGCCTTGCGCCAGTCGCCGCGGAAGCCCTCGGAGATGATCCGGGTCTCGTCCACTCGACCCCAACCGGTGTCGTGCAGCAGCAGAGCCACCCGCACCATCAGCGCGTCGGCCTCGGGAAAGCAGTCGCACAGCCGCTCGGCGTAGGCCAGCGAGATGGGCAGGTGGATGTCATTGGCCCGCGATCGGGTCTCGGGCACCACTCGCTCCCAGATCGGATCTAGATCGGTGCCGCGCGGCGGGGTGGTGATGATCGGCGACGTGTCGGGGGCCACCGGGCTGGTGACCGGCAGCGGGGGCAAGGGCTGGGTGGGCATGGTTCTCCCTAGGGATGGCGTGCCTGAAACGACGTCAGGATGGAAGGACGGTGATGGTCTTGAGCGGAACGGACGGGTCGCCCGCCTGGTCGTAGGGCACATTGCCCCGCTTGAGCAGGGCATTCTTGGCGGCCATGAAGTCGACGGGGGAGTTCACACAGTCGGCCGCGATCAGCTGCTCACCGCGGTAGTAGAGCACCGTGAACCGGCCCCTCGCCTCGTCGTGGCGCACCAGGGTGCGCTCGGCTCCGGTGGAGAGTCCGGCGATCTGCAGTTTCAGCTCGCCCTGGTTGGACCAGAACCACGGGATGCTGACGTATTCCTCGCTGCGGCCGGTGATCGAGTAGGCGGCAACCTTGGCCTGCTCGACGGCATTGTTGACGCTCTCGAAGCGCACCCGGTCGCCCTCTGGCGCGCCGGGAACCGGGTTGGGAAGGTTGGCCACGTCACCGACGGCGACGGTGACGCCGTCGGAGGCCACCGAGTAGGCGTCCACCCGAATGCCGTTGTCACAGTCCAGACCGATCGACTCGGCCAGTTCTGTGTTGGGCAGAACGCCGACGCCCACCAGCACCAGGTCGGCCGGGATGACGCTGCCGTCGGCCAGCTTCACGCCACCGACGTGGTCGCCGCGGGCGGTCAGCTCGCTGACCTGGGCATTCAGCCGGATGTCGATGCCCTGGTCGCGGTGATGCTCCAGCAGGTACTGCGATGTCTCTTCGCCCACCGCGCGGCCCACCAGCCGCGGGCCGGCCTCCAGCAGGGTCACCTTGCGACCCATCGAGTGCAGGCTGGCGGCGGCCTCGATGCCGATGAAACCGCCACCGATCACCACCACGTCCTGCACATTGGGCACCCGGGCCTTCAACTCCAGCGCATCGTCCGCATTGCGCAGGTAGAGCACACCCGGCAAATCAATGCCGGGCAGCAGCAGCTTGCGGGCCCGGGCACCGACGGCCAACGCCAGACGGCTGAACGGGAACTCGGCACCAGACATGGAGTAGGCGACGCCGGAACCGTCGTCGGCCTTCTCGATCCGCAGGATGCGCTCGTTCTTCACCACGGTGATCTCGTTCTCGTCCCAGTAGCTCTCGGCGCGGTAGATCAGGGATTCCTTGGTGATCTTGCCCTGCAGGTACTCCTTGGACAGGGCGGGGCGCTGGTAGGGACGATGGTTCTCATCACCCAGCATGGTGATCGGTTCCTCGTAACCGAGCGCCCGCAGGCAGCAGGCCAACTGCACGCCCGCCTGCGAGGAACCGATGATCAGCAGTCCGTCGTTGGTCATCTCACACCTGCGTAGCCGGGGTGGTGACGTGCAGGTCCATGCCCTCGCACACCTTCAGCTGGCAGGACAGCCGCGAGTTGTCCTCGCGGTCCTCGGCGGTGCCGTAGAGCATCTCGTCCTCCATCTCCTCCATCTCGGGCAGGCTGGACAGGTCTGCCTCGTCGACATAGACATGGCAGGTGGCGCAGGAGAGCGAGCCGCCGCATTCGGCGACGATGCCGGGCACGCCATTGCGGACGGCGGTCTCCATCACGGAATCGCCAACATTGGCCTCGATGGTGCGGGTCTCGCCGGCGGCGTCGGTGTAGCTGACGGTGGGCATGGTGTACTCCTTCATTGCTGGTCGTTGGCGACGGCTGTTGGCCGGGCCGGTGCGGATCAGAGGAACTGACGACCTCCGTCGACGATCACAGTCTGCCCCGTGACGAAGTCCGAATCAGGACCTGCGAGGAAGAGCGCGGCGCCGACGATGTCGGAGGGCTGGATGGGACGTTTCAGGGAGCCGCGGTCAACCCCATAGCTGGCCGCATCCTCCATCAGCCCCAGGCTGGCCTCGGTGAGGGTGAAGCCCGGCGCGATGGTGTTCACGCCGATGCCCCGCGCCCCCAGTTCTTTGGCCATGACCCGGCTGAGCGCAATCACCCCACCCTTGGACGCCACATAGTGCGCCCACTGGGCGGAGCCGCTGAAGACGGTGGCCGAGGCCAGGTTCACGATCCGGGAACCCTCGCGCAGGTAGGGGCTGGCGCCCCGCACCACCAGCCACGGGCCCTTCAGGTTGACCGCCATCACCCGGTCCCACTCGGCGGGATCGAGGTCTTCCAGTGGCGCGCGAGTGATGCCCGCGTACAGCGCCGCATTGTTGATGATCGCGTCAATGTGGCCCTGCCCGAAGGCGGCGATCTGTGTCATCGTCGCCTCGATCGAGGCCGGGTCGGTGACGTCCATCCGGCCGTGCCACGCCTCGACGCCTTCGGCCTCAACCAGCCGGGCGGTCTCGGCGACGCCCGCCTCGTCCACGTCCACGACGGCTACCCGGTGGCCGCCCCGCCGGGCGAACCCGAGCGCGAATTCGCGCCCGAGCCCGCCCGCGGCGCCCGTCACGACGACGGTGCGCAGTTCCTGCTGGTTTGCCCCGGTCATGAGAGCACCTCCACCCGGCCGGTGTTGCCGTCAACCCGCACCTTGTCGCCGGTCTTGATCACGGTGGTGCCGGTGCCGGTGCCGGTGCCGGTGACGGCCGGCAGGCCGTACTCCCGGCAGACGATGGCGGCGTGGCTCATCATGCCGCCGATGTCGGTGACGGTGGCGCGGATCTTGCCGAAGATCGGGCCCCAGGACGGTGCCGTGATGGTGGCAATCAGGATGTCACCGGGCTGCACCTGGTCAAGATCATCCGAGTCGTGCACCACGCGGGCGATGCCCTCGACACAGCCGGGGGAGGCGGCCATGCCGGTGACCACACCCTCCTCGTGGTTCTCGTCGTCATTGCCCAGCCACTGCTCCACCTGCTCGGTGGTGATGCCGTAGAGCATCATGGTGAACGGCTCGGTGATCTCGGCCGGCGGCGTGTTCAGCGCCGGTTGCGGACGAGCGGTCTTGAGCGCGTCAATGATCTTGCGGCGACGCTCGATCTCGGCCGGCCAGTAGTGCGGGCCGGTGGCGACGGCACCCACGCCCCAGGCGGTGGTCAGGTCATAGAGCGCGTCGCGCACCTCATTGCGGTTGAGGTACAGGATGTCGGCCGGATCTGACCAGAACTCGGCCCGGACGAAGACCCGCGACAGCTCGCGCACCTTGCGCCAGAAGACGCCCATCGTCCAGTGCTCAATGTAGAAGTTGTGGTTCTCGACGTAGGGGTAGGCGGTGGCCGCCAGACCACGCTTCTGGTCGAAGGTGGCCAGGGTGTCGCCGTTGAGCGTGGACCGGTAGCCGTCCACCACCTGGTCGCGTTCGGCCAGCAGGTGCTCCATCGGGCGGGCAATGTCCTGCCCGTCGCGCAGCCGCCGGATGTAGTCGGCAATGTAGCCCAGCGGGATCTCCTGGTGCTCCAGCCAGTACTTGTCGTGGCCGTAGAAGCCATTGCCAACGGTGAAGTTGAACCAGGGTTCCTTGGCCTGCTCCCACCGGTCCAGCCAGCCCTGACCACCGTCGGCCGCGGCGATGGCAGCCAGCACCTTCTCCGGGAAGCGGGTGTCCGCAAAGGCAGCATCCAGGTTCTTCTCGACAGCCAGACCAGCCAGTTCCTTCAACTCGTCGTCGGGCTTGAACAGCTCCATGTCCACGCCCTGGACCATCTTGGCGATGGCTTGGTCCGGGATGCCGGGGAAGGTCTCCTTGCAGAAGCCGAAGAAGTCCAGGTAGGCGATGTAGCCCAGGTTCAGGAACTCGAAGTGGTACTGCCAGTTCTGATAGCAGAGCTGGATCAGTCGGTCGAAGTTGTCCAGCAGCACCTCGGTGCCGTCGGTGGCGCGGCCGGCGATGTGGTCCTCCCAGCTGACCGCGTCGGGCAGGTTCTCGAAGGTCAGTGACTCCATCTCCTGGATGGTGCCCTTCACCTTGACGTGCCACTTCCCCAGCAGCTCATTCCAGTTCTGGAAGTAGTGGCCGGCACGACGCTCGAATTCCGGTAGGCGGCTGGCGATCTGGTCTTCGGGGACGCCGATCGGTGACATGTAGAGGTAGCCCAGGTGCATCTTGAACTCGATGCCATTGGCATTGGGGATCAGCAGGTGCCGGGCGTTGTACTGGCCCAGGCACTTCACTGCGAATTCGCCACCGATGGTTTCGAAGGGCTTGAAGACCGTAGGCCAGTGCGAGCTGTCGCAGAACCAGAACTTGTCGTCGTCGGCACCGCTCAGGTTGGAGAAGCGCAGGTGGTAGGGATACAGCTCCTCCCAGCCCTCGGCCCCGGCCGGGACGGGGATCTCGGAGGGCTTCGGGAAGCTCTTCAGCCTGCCGTCGTGACCCTTCAGCGAGCGGACCGACGAGCCGGTGCGCGCCGCTCCGTCCACATCCTGCTCATCCTCCACATTGGCGTGGACGGTTTCCGGGCGGGCCTGCAGCAGCAGCAGGTTCTCGCCGTCGGGCAGGTCCGCGTCCAGCGCCCACTCGATGTCCTGCGGGCACTCGTAGTGCTTCTCCGCGGCAATCGCCATTTCGGTGATCGCCAGGATCTGCTCGGGCGTCAGGCTGCATACCTCGCGCCGCTCGGGAGAGACGTCCAGGTGCACCAGCCGGCCCAGCGTGGGATCGCTGACCAGCTCGGCGTGCTTGTCCCCGATGTGGGTGGAGACGATGGTGCGCATCACCTTGTCCACCAAGATGTTGTCCGGCGTGACCTCGCCCGAGACCACCATCTCACCGACGCCGTAGGAGGAGTCGATGGCCACCTTGGAACGGTCGCCATTGGTCGGATTCAGGGTCATGGCGACGCCGGAGACCTTGGAGTTGACCATCTTCATCACGGCTACGGCCATGCTCAGGCCCTCATGCGGGATGTTGTTCTTCTCGCGGTAGATCAGCGAGCGGGCGGTGTAGAGCGAGGCCCAGCAGCGACGGATGTGGCTGAGGGTGCTCGCTTCACCGTTGACCCACAGGTAGGTGTCCTGCTGGCCGGCGAAGCTCGCGCCCGGCAGGTCCTCCGCGGTGGCCGAGGAGCGCACGGCCACAGGGACCGGGGCGTCGAAGCGGGACTGCAGCTCGCGGTAGGCCTGGACATGTTCCTGACGGATCTCCTCGGGCACCGGCAGGTACATGATCCGGTCACGAATGGCAGCTGAGACGACGTCCACCTGGCCGAGGTTCTCGATGTTCAGCCGCTCGAGGCGGGCGAGGATCTCGTCCTCGATCCCCGACTGGCGCAGGAACTCGTCGAAGGCATCGGTGGTGACGGCGAAGCCGGGCGGGACGGGCATGCCGGCCTCGGTCATCGATACCAGGGAGGCGCACTTGCCGCCGAGACGTTCGATGGTGGCCGGGGCGCCCTCGTCGAAGAACTGGTAGAAGCGGTGTTGGGACATGAATCAGGCCTCCCAAGTGACGGGGACGGAAGTGGGGACGCGGAACGAGATGTTCTCGCGGAAGTTGATCTGCTCAGGCGCGACGATGCGCAGCGACGGCACCAGACGCACCGCCTCCTCGAGGGCGATCTTGGCCTGCAACTTGGCGAGCATGTTTCCCAGACAGAAATGGATACCGAAGCCGAAGGCGAGGTGCTCGCGGGCATTGGGTCGGGCGATGTCGAAGCTCTCCGCGTCCTGGAAGCGATCCTCGTCGCGATTCGCGGAGCCCATCACCAGCAGCAGCTCGGCACCCTTGGGGATCTCCACGCCGCCGACGGTGGTGTCCTTCAGGGCCTTGCGCCGCCAAGCGGTGATCGAGGGGCTGAAGCGCAAAACCTCGTCGATGGCGGCGGGGATCTTCTTGGGATCGTCGACCAGCGCCTGCCACTGCTCGGGGTGGGCCAGCAGCACCCGGAAGGCGTTGGAGATCAGCGTCGTGGTGGTCTCGTGGCCGGCGAAGAGCAGGCTGTAGCACAGCGACGCGATCTCGTGGTCGGTGATCTCCTCGCCGCTCTCCTGCGCCTTGACCAGGTCACCCACCAGCGAGTCCGGATGGTTCTCATGCGCCTCGCGCACCAGCCGCAGACAGTCCTGCCAGTAGTCCACCAGCTCGTGGGCGTAGGGGATCTGCTCCTCGTCGGACAGGTCCCCCCATGTCATCGCGGCGCGTGCATCCGACCAGCGCTTGTACTGGTCCACCTCATTGGTGTCGGCGCCCAGCAGGGTAAGGATGGTGATGGTCGGCACGTCGTAGGCCAGATCCTGGAAGATGTCGCCGGCCCGCTCCGGCTTGGCGAGCATCTTGGACAGCTGGTCGTCGACATTCTGGCGGATGGCTGGCTCCAGAACCTTGTAGCGGCGCGGGGTGAAGGCCTTCTGCGCAATCTTGCGGATCCTGGTGTGCTCCGGTGGTACGCGCGCCGACAGACCGGAGTAGGCGGTGAAGCCGCCGTCGGCCATGATCTGCTTGGCCTGCGGGCCACGCTGGCGCACCGGCGCCTGCGCATTCTCGCTGCTGAAGCTGTCCCAGTCGTCGAAGACCGCCTTGATGTCGTCGTAGCGGGTCACGACCCAATAGCCGACCCGCTCGTCGAACATGACAGGTTCTTCCCTGCGGAGTTCGGCGTACGAGGGAAAGGGATCCTTCTGGTCGAAAGGCTTGAAACCGTGGTGCATCGGGCAGCCGGAGACGGTAGGCGTGGAATCCGTCGAGTTGCTCATGAACGCTCCTTTGCGTGAGGTGTGTCAAGAGTCACCGGTGGAGGGCGGACGCGACAATGCCGAACTTCCGTTCAGCGGAAGTCTTGGTGGTTACCCTAGACGTGCGCCGTCAGAGTTCGGTGAGATTCCCGAGTTGCTCGGCCACCCCGCGCAGGGCAGGAAGATGCGTCCGCATGGAGCTCGCCTGGGTGACGTTCATCACCAGCCCGACGGCCGCCGGCATCAGCCCGTGGCGCGGAGTGACAGCCACGGCGATCGAGCAGGAGCCCAGCCGCACCTCCTCCTGCGTCGTGGCGAAGCCGCGCTCCTTGGCCTTCGCCAGTTCCATTCGCAGTTGCTCCGGATCGGTGCGGGAGTGCCTGGTTCGGCCCTCCAGCTCCAGACCCAGGTAGTGCTCGATGAATGCTGGGCTCTCGTAAGCCAGCAAGACCTTCCCGACGGCGGTCAGGTGCAGCGGCAGCCGTCCGCCGACGCGGGAGGCGCGTGGCACCCGCTTGGAGCTGTACACGCGCTCCAGATACAACGCATCGTCGCCTGCCCGGATCGCCATCTGGGAGGTCTCCTGAGTGAGAGCGAAGAGATCCTGCAAATGCAGTCGCGCGGCGCCCCGGGCCCGACGCAGGCTGTTCTCGCCGATGGTCCACAGCCGCAGGCTGACGGAGTAGTTGCCGTTTGGCAGGCGCAGCAGCGCGCCGCCAGTGACCAGCTCGCCCACCAATCGGTGTGCCGTCGGCAACGGCAGGTCGCAGGCTTGGGCGATCTCCGTCAGGGACAGGCTGGGGCGAGCTGTCTCGAAGGCACCCAGAATGTCCAGCACCTTGCTGGCCACCGATCGCGGTGGATGAGCCTCGGGGGCCGGGGTGTCAGCGCTCACCGGGGTCCCGTCGGAGCTCCTGCTCGGCCTCCAGCTCGACGAGCTGTGGGCTCGCGTCGATCCCCGCGATGGCGGCGAAGGCCTGCGCCATGGTGCGGGCGGTGTCGGCAAACAGGTGGTCGTGCACGCGGCTGCGGATCAGCTGGGTGGCCTGGCGGCGGTCCAGTCCGAACCAGTCCATCACCGTGTCGACACCGTGCGGGGTGATCCGCCACAGCTTGTCCGCATCCTTCACCAGCGAGTCGTTCAGGGAGAGCGCTTCCTTGCGAGTGTCGTGTCCGTCGATGATCTCCGCGATCTCTTCGATGACGCTGGGGTCGTGCTCCACCTGGTGCAGGATCTCCCGCGCCAGCCGGGCGCCTTCTCGCTCGTGCAGCAACACCAGATCCGGTCGATTACTCCCCGGGGCGATGCCCAGCAGGATCTCATCGCGCGGGACTTGGGACCAGCCGACGTCGTGCAAAAGGATCGCGGGCAGCACCACCTCCGGATCCGCGTCGGGATGACACGCGACCAGCGCCCGCGCCAGGCCGTAGGCGTACAGGGTGTGGCTGTCGTTGTTCCGCACCGTGAGGTAACCCTTGGCCAGTGCCCAGATCCGGGCGTGCGGCTCGGTCAGTTCGATCGGCGTCAGTTCCGGTCCGTCGGGCAGGTTCTGGACGATGTCGCTGCCCAGGGCATTGCCGGTGGCGGCTCTCTTTACGGTCATGGCTTCATCTAACGGCCCCGTCGGGTTGCGGGCAACCGGGAAGCTCCCGGTGCGGACCGTGGGACGGCGTCGGCAAGGTCGGCCATCGGGGTTGCCTCGGCAGGGAGGACACCACGGTCCCCGAGCCTGGCGAGGGGTGGGTGTACGACGGGTCACAAGCCGATGAAGGCGTAGAAGCGTCGGCCCCCTCCACCTCCAGCGGATACGGCGCGCGGACGAAGTTCTCGGGCAGCAGCAGTACCCGCTGTCCCATTACTTGCTCCAGTCGAACTGGTTGAGATCGGTCGGCAGCTCATCGGCGGGGGCCTCGGCCCAGCGGCTCCGGAAGGGCAGCGGTCCGTCGTAGATCCCGCTCGCAACCAGCTCGGCGACCTGGGATGGGTTGTCCTCACGCACACTGGCCAGTTCGACGGGTCCGCAGCGCACCCGGAGGGCAAAGGGCGGGAAGATCTCCTCGATGCTGGTCACCGGTCAGACAAGCGCAGCGGCCCGCTGGAAGGCACCCGCCATCGTGTGGATCAGCCGATCACCGCGGGATTGCGCTGGCCGTCCTCCAGGTAGACGCACGAGCGCGCATTCAGCCCGACGGCCACCCGGCGTGAAATCGCGGGGCGCAGTAGTTCCAGCGCTTCCCCAACCGGAGCGAAGCGGTATTCACCAATCTCGTGCCGGTCGATTCGGATCCGAGCGGCATCGGCGGGTGCGACCGTGCCGCAGTGGAAGAGGAAACGCAGCCCCAGCTGCCGGCCCTCATGCGGCCGGGTGTCGATCACCACCAGCCGACCCCGGCGAATGCGCAGCGCGGTCTCCTCGAAGACCTCCCGCTGGCAGGCCTCCCACGGGGACTCCCCGTCGGACTGCATCTGGCCACCGGGAATGCTCCACCCCGACTTGTAGGTGGGCTTGACGATCAGCAGTTTTCCCTGGCCGTCGAGCAGGATCGCGCCGCAGGAGATGGGTACCGTCGGCGGCTGGGCGGGGAGGGAGGTTCGATGCTGGGCCACGCGCACAAGCATGCTCTCCCGCGGGGGTCCCGCGCACATTCGCCGAGCCGCGTGGACTCGGGCTCCCTGCCGTGACTCATCTGGAGATGCGGGCTGTCTCCAGATCCTGCCGGAGGCGCGAGCGTCGCCACTGTGTCACCTGCCGTGCCCAGGACTTCCACGGATAGGACAGGCGGATCCAGAAGTAGTTGACGTACTCGATCGCTCCGAAGACGACGCAAGCCACGGCCAGGGCCGCTGCGGACCCGGCTGGCCGTTGCCAGGCAAGCATGCCGACGGCCGCCAGCAGGAGCAGCGGATTGGCCCACGTCAGGACCGCGAACGAGCCTGCCAGCAGGGGCGGCATGCATGATCGCTTCACCCAGTCCCTGGCGGCCAGCCAGTAGATCCCGCCCTGGGTGAGGATGAACTCAAGCGGGAGGATGGACAGCCAGAGGATCGGGGCTGCGGGCCGCAGCGAGCTGCTCGTGGAGGTGTAGAGCCCGAAGACACCCGCGAAGGTAACTGCAGCCACCAGTTCCCCGGTGCCCAGGCTCAAGTACCGACGGCGAAGGTATTCCCTTCGGGTGAGCGCGGCCTCGACGCCTGTGGGAGAGACTGTTTCGGTCGCGTCCATGGTCTTGATCCTAGAGGGGGCACCGCGGGCCTCGAGCTTCCTCGACATGCCGCGGCGCAGGCGGGTACGTCCCGGGGGATTGTTCCTCTTTGGAAGGGGAGGCTAGCCTCGCCCCGAACCCCTTCCCCAGCCTTCGGGCGAGGCCTGCTCAGGAGAGCCATGAACCACTCCCGTCCCCACGTCGTCATCATCGGATCCGGCTTCGGCGGGCTGTTCGCCGCCAAGCGGCTGGCCGGAGCCGATGTCGAAATCACCCTGGTGGCCAAGACCACCCACCACCTCTTCCAGCCGCTGCTTTACCAGGTGGCCACCGGCATCCTCTCGCCCGGCGAGATCGCGCCGGCCACTCGCGAGATCCTCAAGGACCAGGACAACGTCCGGGTGCTGCTCAGTGAGGTGACCGACATCAACCTCGACGCCCGCACCGTCCACGCGGAGGCGCTGGGCACCACCACCGAGCTCAGCTATGACCACCTGATCGTCGCCGCCGGTGCTGGCCAGAGCTACTTCGGCAATGACCACTTCGCGGTCTATGCGCCCGGCATGAAGAGCATCGACGACGCACTGGAGCTGCGCGCCCGGATCTTTGGCTCCCTGGAGGTCGCCGAACTCACCGAGGACGAGCAGGAGCGCGAGCGTCTGCTGACCTTCGTGGTGGTGGGTGCCGGGCCGACCGGCGTCGAGATGGCCGGCCAGATCCGGGAGCTCACCAGCCAGACGGTGAAGGGGGAGTATCGCCGAATCGACCCCTCCAAGGCCCGGGTCCTGCTGCTGGATGCCGCGGACCGGGTGCTGCCGCCCTTCGGTGAGCGCCTGTCCGGCAAGGCGAAGGAGAAGCTGGAGGAGATTGGCGTCGAGGTGAAGCTGGGTGCGATGGTCACCGGCGTCGACGAGAATGGGCTGGACCTCAAGTACTCCGACGAGCGCACTGAGCGCCTGGAGGCGGGGTGCAAGGTGTGGGCCGCCGGCGTGCAGGCGAGCCCCTTGGGGCGGATGCTTGCGGAGCAGTCCGAGGCGGAGGTGGACCGGGCCGGGCGGTTGCAGGTCAACCGGGACTGCACCGTCCCCGGGCATCCGGAGGTCTACGTCGTGGGGGACATGATGAGCCTGGACAAGCTGCCCGGGGTCGCGCAGGTGGCCATCCAGGCCGGCCAGTATGCCGCGGACCGGATCATCGGTGAGGTGACGGGCAAGCCGGTCACCCGTCCCTTCCGCTACCGCGACAAGGGATCCATGGCGGTGATCAGCAAGTTCGGTGCCGTGATGAAGGCGGGCAAGGTGGAACTCACCGGTTTCCCCGCCTGGGTGGCGTGGTTGGCGCTGCACCTGCTCTACATCGTGGGCTTCAAGGCGCAGTTCACGACGCTGGTCCATTGGGCGATCGCCTTCGTGGGCGGCGCCCGTTCGGAGCGGATCACGACGCGTCAACAGTTGGTGGCACGCCTGGCGGTCCAGCAGCTGGGCGACGACTTCCACCCCACCGTCACCGGCACCCAGCAGCCGGGCAAGGTGGAGGACAAGGTGGAACCCACCATCGGCTGACGCCGGGCACCGGGCCAACAAAGGATCGAACCCCACGGGCAGCAGCCCGTGGGGTCCGATCGGTCGTCCGGGTCGGTCGTCCGGCTCAGTCGGCCAGGCCGTAGAGCCGGTCGCCCGCGTCGCCCAGCCCGGGCACGATGTAGCCGTGCTCGTTCAGCTTCTCGTCGACGCCGGCGATCACCAGGGTGCAGGGCACCTCCAGGTGCTCCACCAGCTTGCGGAAGTTCTCGATGCCTTCCGGAGCGGCCAGGATGCAGATGCAGGTGATGTGGTCGGCGCCCCGGTTGACCAGGAATTCCACGCAGCCGCCCAGGGAACCGCCGGTGGCCAACATCGGGTCCAGGACGTAGCACTGCCGGGCGGAGAGATCCTGCGGGAGCCGCTCCGCATAGGTCATCGGCTCGAAGGTCTCCTCATTGCGCACCATTCCGACGAAGCCCACCTCGGCGGTGGGCATCATCCGCATCATGCCCTCCAGCATCCCCAGGCCGGCGCGCAGGATCGGCACCACCAGCGGCTTGGGATTGCTCAGTTCCAGCCCGCGGGTCTTCGCAACGGGGGTCTCGACGTCGACGGGGGTCACCCGCACCTCGCGCGTCGCCTCATAGCTGAGCAGGGTCACCAATTCCTCCACCAGGTGGCGGAAGGTCGGTGAATCGGTCTTCTTGTCCCGCAGCAGGGTGAGCTTGTGGGTCACCAGGGGATGGTCGAGTACGCGCAGTTCCACGCCCCCACTGTCCCACATCCGGCAGGTGCGCGCAGTGCGGGGGGTCGGCTCGACGGCGGCTTGAGGCTGGGCTGCAAAGTCCGGGGAATTGGGGTTGACTGGTCTGCGAGGATGGAAGCGCAGCCCACGGCCAAGGAGGAACCATGACCACGTTCGACGATGAGGTGGACCCCTTCGAGGCTGGCGAGAAGACACCGTCCCCCTATCTGGATGAGGACGTCGACGACTTCGATGAGTCCTCCGCCGAGGATCTCGACGACGACGAGGATGACGATGACCTCGACGACGACGAGGACGAGGACGATCTCGACGAGGACGAGGACGATCTCGACGAGGATGACGGCGACGACGAGGACGATGATGACGACCTCGACGATGACCTGGATGATGCCACCGAGGAGGAGATCGACCTGGTGGTGGCTCTCTACCGGGAGGACTCCCAGGCCGTCGCGCTGCCGATGGCCAGCGACCTGGCCAATGACCTCGACGAGTTCATGACCCAGCTCCGCCGGATCCCCGGCGACGCGGGTGCGGTGGGCATGGTGTCCATCGCCGGCGAGTTCTTTGTGCTTTGCCGGGTGCGCGGCCGCACCGTCCAGGTGCTGCTCAGCGATGCGGTGGCGGCCAACGACTGGCCGATCGCCCGCGACGTCGCCGACTACCTGGGTGAGGACATTCCGGATCCCGATGACGACTCCGAGGCGATGGGCGACCTGGGGATCCTGGCCGACCAGGGCGTCAGTGAGTTCGACATGGAGGCGATCGCGGAGAACCTCGACGAGGACTCCGACGAGCTGCTGCGCCAGATCGCCAACAAGATGAAGTTCTTGCCCCAGTTCGATCGGGCCATCAAGGGCCAGCGCTGAGTGGCGAGCCGATGGGACGCGGCGATGGACGTCGCGTTGGCCCAGGCCCGGTTGGCGGCGACGCACGGTGATGTGCCGATCGGAGCCGTGCTGCTGGGCCCCGACGGTGAAGTGCTGGCGCAGGCCGGCAATGAGCGCGAGCTGACCGGCGACCCCACCGGCCATGCCGAGGTGCTGGCCCTGCGCCGTGCCGCCGAGCAGCGGGGGGAGTGGCGGCTGGAGGGCTGCACCCTGGTGGTCACCCTGGAGCCTTGCACCATGTGCGCCGGCGCCATCGTGCTCTCCCGGGTCCAGACCCTGGTCTTCGGGGCATACGACGAGAAGGCGGGCGCGGTGGCCTCCCTGTTCGACGTCGTCCGCGATCCGCGTCTCAACCATCGCCC
This sequence comes from Luteococcus sp. H101, assembly GCF_038433155.1. NCBI lineage: Bacteria > Bacillati > Actinomycetota > Actinomycetes > Propionibacteriales > Propionibacteriaceae > Luteococcus > Luteococcus sp. H101. The sequence goes on along the minus strand of NZ_JBCDMW010000036.1, from coordinate 21,711 downwards.
CGAGGTGCGGGGCGGAATCCGTGCCGACGAGTGCGGCGCCCTCCTGCGGGACTTCTTCGGCCGCACGGGGGCTCCGCCCCGGTGAATACCCGAAGTCGTTGAGGCCGCTCCGCCCAGCCTGTTCCGACGCGCGGGCGGGGCCCGCCCCCGCGGTGCGGTGAGCGCGCACCCACAGCGTTGACTCTCCCGGTTTGGGGAGCCGGCCTCCCCGCCGCGGCCGTGGATGGGACTGGCCCCGGGCGAGGGAAGGATGGTTGGCCGCGGTGGGAGGTCGGGCCCGGGCCGGTACCCACACCCATTCGATTGGCGAACGAGCGGTGAACTGTGGCAAACTTTTCGGCGGTGACGTGTCTGAGCGGCCGAAAGAGCTCGCCTCGAAAGCGAGTGTGGTGCAAGCCACCGAGGGTTCAAATCCCTCCGTCACCGCCAGAACAGAAGGGCCCCGGGAATCCCGGGGCCCTTCTTGCGTTGCCTGCGCGGTCTGCCTGCCGCCAACCCGCTCAGGACTCCTCGGCCGGGGCGGGGGTACGCATCGCCGCGATGCTGGCGCGGACCCGCTTGTAGACCAGGGGCAGGTAGATCGCCAGGAAGCTCAGGCCGCCGACGGCCAGGCCGATCATCGAGTCGATCCGCAGGTTTCCGGTCAGGGTGAAGGTGTCCACCCAGCGGGAGAGTGCGACGCTGACCACCGCGGCCGGGATCGACGCCAGGGTGGCGGGCAGCAGGCTCTTGAAGATGTCCCGCACGCTGCCACCGGCCTTGTGCACGGACCACAGGAAGATGGGCAGGGCCACGGCGACGACGGTGAAGATCTGGGCCATCGCGGCCCCCTCGGTGCCCCAGGTGCGGGCGGCAATCCACGTCGACGCGAACAGCACCACCACCCAGCCGATGCTGGCGTGCAGCACGGCGCGGGAGTTTCCGCGAGCGTACAGGTAGCCGGTCCAGGTGTCGAACATCACCCGGAGCGCGCCGTACAGACCCAGCAGGGCCAGCAGCGGAATCGACCTGGCGAAGTCCGGGTTGTAGAAGAAGAGGATCACGTCGTGGGAGAACAGCGCCAGCATCAGCCCGACGGGGAAAGCGATCAACCAGGTCAGCTGCGAACCCAGGGTGAGGATCGGCTCCCGGGCAGCGGGCTTGGTGTGGGCGAAGGCGGGCAGCGCCACCGAGCGCACCACCAGGCCGAAGACCGAGACCGGCCAGTTGGCGACATTCGAGGCCATCGTGTAATGACCCAGCCGGACGGGACCCAGAACGGGCGCCACCACCAGCTTGTCCACATTGCTCAGCATCACCTGCAGCAGGTTGGAGCCGGCCACCGGCAGACCGAAGCCCAGGGCCGGGCGGAGCACCTCGCGGTCCCAGCCGAAGCGCAGGCCGCGTCCGGAGAAGACGTAGAACAGGAAGACCTCCACCGCCATCCCGGCCACGGCACCAATCGGCAGGGCCAGCACGCCGACGTCGCTGGCCAGCAGCAGGGACAGGATGATGGCATTGCTGACCACGAAGTTGGAGATCAGGGCGAAGGCCAGGTGGCGCTGGTCCAGCCGTCGGACCAGCAGGGCCTGCGGCACGATTGCCAACCCACCGATGAAAACCATCAGCGAGTAGACCTGCAGTAGACGGGTGGCATCGGGGGTGCCCAGTGCCCGGGCGATCAGTTCGCCGCCCACCACCAGCACCAGCGCGCCCATGCTGCACAGGATCATCCCCAGGGTGGCGACGGTGGGCGCCTTGCGCTCCATCTCCTCGTCGCTGCCCCGGACCAGATCGGTGCCCAGGCCCATGTCGATGAAGGTGAGCAGCATCTGCCCCACGGTCATGGCGACGGCGAAGACACCCACCCCGGCGGAGCCGATCAGGTTGGCCACCACGATGCCCACCACCAGCGAGCCGGCGCGGGTGATGATGTTGCCCAGCATGCTCCACTTGGCGCCCTGGGCCACCTTGCTGCCCAGGTTCTGGGCGACGTCGTCGGAGGTGGCGGCAGTGGGGTCGGTCAGCACGCCGTCGTCGGGATCACCGTCCGCGCGTCGCGGCAGCACGCCGACGGTGCTGGTGCCCGTTGCCGCCTCCGACGGCAGGTCCAGCGCGTCCGGATCCGGCAGTGCGCGTCGTGCGGCCGGTCTCTCGACCGGACCTCCGGCGTCCACCATGTTCTTCCTCTCCCCCGAGAATGTTGACTGTCAGGCAGGTGCAAGGTCGGCCGTCGGGGGACACGGCTTCCCAAGCTCGTGCGCAGTCCCCGTCTGCCGTGACGCCTGGCCCCGCTTCCGCTGGAAACGGGCAACGCCTCCCAGTATGGCCGACGATCGGTGCCGGACAGAAGTTTGTGATGAATTCGCGGCCAACGGCCAGCGAATGTCCAGCATGGCCAGCGGCTTGCCCGGGTCTGGAAGAATGACGCCATGCCGACGATCGACCTCGCCCTGCTGATTGGCGCGGTCGTCTCCCTGGTGGCCATCTTCGCCGCCCGGCTGGGTTCCCGGCTGGGCCTGCCCGCCCTGCTGCTCTTCCTCTTTTTGGGGATGGCGATGGGCAACAGCGGGCTGGGCTTTGCCTTCAACGACGCGGACCTGGCTCATGGCCTGGGCTTCGCCGCCCTGGTGCTCATCCTGGCCGAGGGCGGCTTCACCACCAAATGGGCCAACATCCGCCCCGCCATCGGCGCCGCCGGCCTGCTGGCCACCCTGGGGATCGGGGTGAGCATCGGCCTGATGACGCTGTTCGGCCACTTTGTGCTGGCCCTGCCCTGGGCCGTCGCGCTGCTGCTGGGGGCGGTCACCGCACCCACCGATTCGGCCGCGGTCTTCGCGGTGCTGCGCGGGGTTCCCCTGCCCAGCCGGGTTCGGGCGGTGCTGGAGGCCGAATCCGGGCTCAACGACGCCCCGACGGTGCTCCTGGTGGCCGCGGCCTCGGAGCTGGCGCTGGGGAAGTCACCGCCCGGCGGCGCGGCGGGTCTGCTGGCCCTGGTGGTCGGGGAACTGGCCGGCGGTGTGCTGCTGGGGGTTCTGCTGGGGCTGCTGGGCGTCGCGGTGCTGCGCCGGATCGCCCTGCCGTCGTCGGGTCTCTACCCGCTGGCGGCGATGGCCTGGGCGGTGGCCACCTACGGCACCGGGGTGGCGCTGCATGTCTCCGGCTTCGCCGCGGTCTATGTGTGTGCCGTCGTGCTGGGCAACGGAAAATTGCCGCACCGGCATGCCACTCGTTCCTTCGCGGAGGGGGTCGGCTGGATCGCCCAGATCGGGCTGTTCGTGATGCTCGGTCTGCTGGCCAACCCCGGCCGGATCAGCCTGCACGCGGTGTGGGCCGGGGTCATGGCCGGCCTCTTCCTCACCGTCGTGGTGCGCCCGGTGTCGGTCTTCAGCTCGCTGAGCTGGTTCCGGATCCCCCTGCGGGAACAGCTGTTCGTCTCCTGGGCCGGCCTGCGCGGAGCGGTGCCGATCATCCTGGCCACGGTGCCGATGTCGGCCCGGGTGCCCGATGCGGACCTGCTCTTCGACATCGTGCTGGTCTTCGTGATCGTCTTCACCAGCCTGCAGGGGCCCACCCTGCCCTGGGCCGGACGCAAGCTGGGCCTGGCCGATCCGAATGCCGCCCACGACGTGGACATCGAGGCGGCCCCGCTGGACAAGATCGCGGCGGACCTGTTGCAGATCAGGATTCCCGAGGGCTCGATGCTGTCCGGGGTGCAGATCCGGGAATTGCGGCTGCCGCGCAATGCGGTGGTCTCGCTGATCATCCGCGGTCCGCGTTCCTTTGCCCCGCACGGCGACACCCGGCTCTACTTCGGCGACGAGCTGCTGATTGTCACGCCCGAGAAGCACCGGCGTGAGGTGGAGCGACGGCTGACCGAGATTGGCCGCGGTGGCCGCCTGGCCCGTTGGCACGACATCCGGGTGTGATCCGACGGGGCCATACGCCCCCGCCCAATCTGGACGCTTGGCCAGTTTTCCCGGAAGAGTGCTGGCCGCACCCCGGTGCCTCAGAGGCACTGGACCCCGCTCAGCGCTCTATCGGGATGACGGGACGGATGACCAATGCGGCTGGGATCGGGGAGTGCGCACCGCCCCTCGACAGGCTCGGGGCCGTGGTTGGGTCGCTGGACGGGCTCGGGGGCCGTGGCTGGGGCCCCTCGGCAGGCTTGGGGCGGATCCCTTCGACAGTCTCGGGGGCCGTGGTTGGGACTCCTCGACAGGCTCGGGACCCCCTCGACGGGATTGGGGACCGTGCAGTGGATCCGCGTTACGGGGTGGGGGTGGCGATCGGGGCCGGGAGGCAGACCGTCGGCGTGGTGACGGCGATCGACGCCGGGGCCTTGGGGTTGAAGTTGGTCTTCTGGTTGCCCACCAGCACCTCGACGGTGTGGTCGGCCCGCCCGTCGGCCTTGATCTGGGCGCCCGGGAAGAAGCCGGCCACCAGCTTGACCTCGGGATTGTCCACGGCCGCACCAATGATCTGGGGGGCGCTCACCTCGACGTCGGTGTTGCCGGTCTTGACCACCTTGAAGCCGACGCCCTTGAGCTGGGTGCCGACGGTACTGGCCAGCCCGGAGCGGCTGCCGCCATTGAAGACCTTGACGCTGACGTGCTGGGCCGTGAGCGCCTTGCCGACGTTCTGCTCGGTGCACGGGATCAGCGGTGCCGGCGGCGCGGGGGCAATGACATTCTTCCAACCCCAGCGCGCCCCGAAGACCAGGATGCCGAGCAGCACCAGCAGGGTGATGGGCGTGCCGAACAGGCGCACATACCGCTGCACTGTCTCTCCTGTCGTCGAAGCTGCGGGGAATTACAGGTGAATGTTACTCGAGTTCCAGCACTCGGGCGTGCATGGTCTGACGCTGCTGCAGCGCGGCGCGCAGGGCACGGTGCAGCCCGTCCTCCAGGTAGAGCTCCCCGCGGTAGCTCACGACGTGGGCAAACAGGTCCCCGTAGAAGGTGGAATCCTCCTCCAGCAGGGCTTCCAGGTCCAGCGTGCGCTTGGTGGTGACTAACTCATCCAGGCGCACCTGGTGGGGGGCGATGGCAGCCCACTGCTTCTGCACATAGCCATGGTCCGGATAGGGACGGGACTCGCCAACTCGCTTGAAGATCACGCTTCGAGCTTATCCGCCCGGGGCTTTGGCGGGCGGGCGACCACGCCATTGGGGGCGCCAGGGCTGGGGTTGCGCGGGATTTGTCGGTGGCTTGTGCCACGCTTGGACCATGACTGATGCAGCAGCAACGACGCCCGTCGAGACCATCACCCAGGGCTACACCTTCGACGAGCCGGCCATCGAGCTGGGCGTGCTGGCCGACGGCGGCCAGCCGGTCCCCGAGGCCAAGATCCGGATCCCGCTAGGGATGCTGAACCGGCACGGCCTGGTGGCCGGCGCGACGGGTACCGGCAAGACCAAGACCCTGCAGCTGATGGCCGAGCAGATCAGCAATGCCGGCGTCCCCGTCTTCGCCGCGGACATCAAGGGTGACCTGTCGGGTCTGGCCAGCGCCGGTCAGAGCTCGGACAAGCTGCTGCAGCGCACCCAGGCGATCGGGCAGGACTGGCAGGGGGTGGCAAATCCCGTCGAGTTCTACGCCCTGGGTGGGCAGGGGCACGGCGTGCCGCTGCGCGCCACCGTGAACAGTTTCGGCCCTGTGCTGCTGAGCAAGGTGCTGGGTCTGAACGACACCCAGGAGAGTTCGCTGGGGCTGGTCTTCCACTACGCCGACACCAAGGGCCTCGGCCTGCTGGACCTGGAGGACCTGCAGACCCTGCTCACCTGGCTGACCAGCGACGAGGGCAAGGCGGAGCTGAAGGGGATCGGCGGCCTGTCCGCGGCCACGGTCGGCGTCATCCTGCGCGAGATCGTCACGCTGTCCAGCCAGGGCGCCGACGCCTTCTTCGGGGAGCCGGAGTTCGACTCCAATGACCTGCTGCGCACCGCGCCGGACGGCCGCGGGATCATCTCGCTGCTGGAGCTGCCCAACCTCGTCGACCGCCCGGCCCTGTTCAGCACCTTCCTGATGTGGCTGCTGGCGGACCTCTTCCACGACCTGCCCGAGGTGGGCGACGTGGACAAGCCCAAGCTGGTCTTCTTCTTCGACGAGGCGCACCTGCTGTTCGACGGCGCCAGCGACGCCTTCCTGGATGCGATTGCCCAGACCGTGCGGTTGATCCGGTCCAAGGGGGTCGGTGTCTTCTTCGTCACCCAGACCCCCAAGGACGTGCCCGAGGAGGTGCTGGCCCAGCTGGGCTCCCGGGTGCAGCACCAGCTGCGTGCCCACACCCCCAATGACGCCAAGGCGCTGAAGCAGACCGTCGCCACCTTCCCCAAGAGCCACTATGACCTGGCCGAGACCCTGCAGCAGCTGGGGATCGGCGAGGCGATCGTCACCGTGATGGACCCCGACGGCGCCCCGACGCCGGTGGCCTGGACCCGGATGCGCGCGCCGCAGACCCTGATGGCGCCCACCCCGGAGGCGGAGTTGGCGGCCGCGGTGGCGGCCAGCCCGCTGCAGGCCAAGTACGGCACCGCGGTCAACCGGGAATCGGCCACCGAGATCCTGTCCGCCAAGATCACGGCCGCCGCGGACGCCGCCGCCGCGGAGGCCGCGGCCAAGGAGCAGGCCAAGCTGGACAAGGCGCAGGCCGCTGCCGAGCGCGCCGCCGCCCCGCGCGGCCGGGCCCGGGAGGAGAAGGGCATCGTGGAGCAGGTGGTCGGCTCCAGCGTGTTCAAGCAGTTCGCCCGCTCGGCGGGGCGGGAGATCGTCCGAGGTCTGTTCAAGACCGGGCGCCGCTGAGGCACGGCCCGCACGAGGAGGCCTCGGCCGGTTCGGCCGCCGGTGTGTCGACATGACACGGCCACGGCGGCCGAGCCGGTCGAGGCTTCCTTCCATCACGGCGACGGAGCCGGTCGAGGCTTCCTTCCATCACGGCGGCCGAGCCCGTCAGGCCTCCTTCGGCAGGCTCACATTCCGCCAGCCGACCGCCTACTGGTGGGCCAGCAGCTTCTGCGCCGGGATCACCAGCACCGGGCAGATCGACGCCCGGGCCACGTGGGCTGCCGTCGAGCCGAGCAGGAGCCCGCCCAGCCCGCTGCGGCCGCGGGAGCCAACCACCAACAGCTCCGCCTCGTGCGAGGCATTGACCAGCACCTCCCCGGCATTGCCCAGGGTGACCCGGACCTCCACGTCGAAGGACGGGTGATCGCCCACCTGCTCCCGAACCAGGGCGGCCAGATCCTCCTCGTAGGTGTGCTGCACCGTCTCGAACAGTTCGGTGTCCATGGCGGGCATGCCCTCCACCACGCTGGGGCTGTACTCCCAGGAGTGGATCGCCAACAGCCGCCCGCCCAGCCGCTCGGCCTCCTCGATGGCGGCATGCAGGGTGGCGGTGGAGTGGCTGGCGTCGTCGACGCCGACCGCCACCGTCCCGACGGCTCGCTCGTCCCGGGCCGTGCCGGTCTCCGGGACCACGACGATGGGCCCGTGCCCGTGGGTGATCAGGTGGCGGGAGACCGAGCCCAGCGCCATCGCCTTGATCGCTCCCAGCCCACGGGTGCCGACCACCGTCAGCGCGGCGGTGCTGCTGGCCTGCACCATCGCCAGGGCCGGCTCCGAATCCTCCAGCAGCTGGGCAGTGATCTGCAGTTCCGGATGGGCGGCGCTGGCCTCGCTGGCGGCGACGTCCAGCCGTTCCCGCGCGGCGGTGATGATCCGCTCACCGAAGTGGTTGGCGCTCTGCCGCATCATCCGGCCGCGGGAGGTGGGAATCTGCAGCGGCGGGGTGGCCAGCACCATGGTCAGGCCCAGCCCCAGTTGCTCGGCGCGTTGGGCTGCCCATTCGGTGGCGACGGCCGACTGGCCGGACCCGTCGACCCCCACCACGATCTGGCCGGTGTAGTCAACAGCGCTCATGGCGCACGCTCCTTTGCGTCGGTGGGGCGTGCTCGGGGCCTCGCCCTCACCTGCCATTCTACCTAGTCCGTAGGCGAATGCGTCGTTCGGGCGGGAGCTTCTCGCGGCCCGACGGGCTCAGGAGACCGGATAGCGGGCCTGGGTCGGATCGGCGGCCACCAGGTCGGAGATCCGCTGGGACTCCCGGGTCAGCGTCGCCACGTCCAGGTCACCCTCCAGGAAGGTGTTCCACAGGGCCTGGTGGTCATGGTTGGTGCCGTGCTGCCGGATGAAGCGCCAACTGAACACGTGCTCGCCGGCGGCCTTGACCAGCTCCAGTTGGCGGGCCAGCACCCGTTCCGGGCGGGCCGGGAGGGCGTCGGTGCGGGTGGGGATCACGTGGTTGGCCTCGGCGAAGGCGGTGGCCGCGGCGCGTCCCAGCGCCACCCGGAGCAGGGCCTGGCCGGCTTCCGGGTTCTTTGCCGCACGCGGCACCAGCAGGTCTTCCTCCGGCCCGGCGTGCAGGGCCGTGGCGGGGAGTTTGGCCTGACTGCCCAGCGTCGGATCGGGGACCAGGCTGAGCTCGAAGCCAGCGCCGGGCGCGAGCTGCGCGGGCATCCAGGAGCCGCACGGCACCAGCAGCGCGGTGCGGTCACTGGCCCAGGCCGCCATCGCACTGCGCCAGGACCGCTGGGAACCGCCGGGTTTCACGTAGCCGGCCCGCACGGCGTCGTGCACGGCGGTCAGGGCCTGCTGCACCTCCGGCTGGCTCCAGGCCTTGGCCTCCAGCGAGTCGAGGGCGCGCAGCACGCCCAGGCCCCCCTGCTTGGTGGCCATGGCCAGCGCCATCCGCAGGTAGGCGGTGGCGCCGTCGCGGCCCCAGCAGAAGAGGTACTTGTCCTCGGCCTTGGCCTGCTTGCCCAGCGCCATCACCGACGGCCAGCTGGTGGGCGGCTGCCAGTCCTGTTCGCGGAAGAGTGCTGCGGAGTACCACAGCCCGTGCACCGTGTAGACATAGGGGATGGCCCGGATCTTGCCGGCGGTGGTGCCGGCGGCCAGGGTGCCCGGACGCAGCCGGGTCTGCAGGGCAGCCGTGCCGTCGCCGCTGGCGGGAGCCGCGGCCACCGCCCCCAGGTCGCTCAGGTCGTCCGAGAGCTCCCCCACCCCCAACTCGTCGGAGCCGCCGTTGAGCACCAGGGCGGGGGCCTCCCGCGTGAACCGGCCGCGCAGGGTGGCAGCCAGCTCGCTGGTGGCATTGGTCTGCACCCGCAGGGGGGTGGGCTGCTGGGCGGCCAGCCGGGCCAGCTCGTCCGCCCAGGCGGTGGGGTAGCGGCTGTCGTCGGCCCAGAATTCGACGTCGGCACCGCTGGGCACCCCTTGGGGGCTGCGGCTGGCGGCGCTGGCGCTGGGCTCCGGGCTGGCGCTGGGGGAGGGGCCGGGCGTCGGCGACGGTTCTGGCGAGCAGCCGGCCAGCGCACCGCCCACCGTGGCCAGACCGGCGCAGCGCAGCAGGTCTCGACGGGTCACCATCGCCAGGCAATCCCGAAGTCCCGGCCCAGTTCCGGGTCCTGGATCCGCATGGCAAAGGTGCCCGTGGGCGTGGGGTGCAGGAGGTCGCTCGGCCGGGCCGGGGCCTCGGGGGTGGGGTCCTCCCGGTGCTCCTTGGTAAAGGTCCACGCCTGTTTCGGGTGCGGGCCCAGGAAGTTGAGGGAGAGGTAGACCTCCCGGGTGGGGCGGGTGAAGCGCACCGTCGCGGCCGTCTCCGGATCGTCCTCCCGGACCCAACTGCGGATCGCGAACTCGTGCTCCTCGCCCTGGCGCAGCACCCGGTCGAAGTGGAAGCGGGTCAGCAGGGTGTTGATCCCGTCCTCCTGGTGACGCTGGCGCTGCTGGATCCAGCCGCCCCACAGTGCCTCACTGTCCAGGTCGAAATTGCCCGAGGCATTGCCCAGCTGCAGGCCGTAGCCATTGTTGCCGTCGCTCAGTGAGCGCACATGGCGCACCTGGATCATCTCCTCCGGGGCGCGATGGTCCCGGAAGGTGTAGGCATAGGTGGCCTTGAGGATCTCGTAGTTGCCGGAGAGCTCGAAGGGCGGCTCCCCGTCGGGGCTGTGCACCGCCGCGAACCACGGTTCCAGGGGCGCGACCCAGTCCGGCAGGTGGGTCTGGATGGCGCGCCAGAAGCGGGCCGAGGGATTCTCGCGGCCCACCTCCACATTCGCCAGGGTGGAGCGGGCGATCACCCGGTCCAGGGCATCCACCAAGTCCTGCTGGCGCATTCCGGCAGCCTGCCGCTGACGACGCAGTGCCTGTCCGAAACCCTCCACCGCTCCATCGTGGCACGGTTCGCGTCGACGACGCGGTCAAGCCCCGGGGCGGTTTGCGCAATTCACGGTCCCGATGCGGCCGCGGGCCGGCCCTGCCCGTAGGGTCGGGGATGAGCCTTCCGAGCCGCGGATGGGCTACGATTTTTCGGCTGTCTGCTGTTGTGCCCCTGATTTGGCGTTAATCCAACCCGTCGTCCGTAGATTGTGTGGAGGTGTCGGCCGTGAGCATGATGCAGGCAATCACGCTGCTCTTCCTGGTGATGGACCCGCTGGGCAACATCCCCTTCTTCATGACGTCGTTGAAGAAGGTGGCACCGGAGCGCCGCCAGTGGGTGATTGCCCGCGAGCTGCTGATTGCGCTGGCCATCATGGTCGCCTTCCTCTTTGCCGGCCAGGGGCTGCTGACCCTGCTCCAGGTCTCCAAGGAGGCGCTCACCGCGGCCGGTGGGATCATCCTGATGCTGATTGCGGTGCGGATGGTCTTTCCGACGCCGGAGACCACGCTGGAGGAGGTGAGCCTGGCCCAGGAGCCATTCATCGTGCCGCTGGCCGTCCCGTACACCGCCGGGCCCAGTCTGCTGGCCACCGAGGTGCTGCTGATGAGTCAGGAGCCCAGCCGGTGGATGACCTGGTTGGGCGCCGTGCTGGCCGCCTGGGGGATGTCCTCGGTGATCCTGTTCCTGTCGGGCTATCTGGAGCGCATCCTGGGTGAGCGGGTGCTGCTGGCCCTGGAGCGCCTGATGGGGATGATCCTGGTCTTGATCAGTACCCAGATGATCTTCACCGGCATCCGGGAGTTCTTCGAACTCGGCTGATTCTGGACAACTGCCCAAAAAACTGTCGGGAATCTGAGAAACACCCGCCAGCATGCGTCGGACTAGGGGCGACGGGTGCAGAATGATCGCGGCAGCAGCGCGTCGGTGCAGCTCGGTCTGGGTGGGAATGGGGCCGGGCGGAACGGACGTGGATCAGGGGATGATCCCAACCGGGTAGGTGTCACCCACACCGCAACCCGGACGAGCGCGCACGCCGGAGGTGTCTGCGGATGGCAGCACATCCGGGAGGGCTGCCCAGCCCGGGGAGGGTTGGCCGGTTGGGACGGGAGCCCCTCGGGGGAGCCGGAACCCTCTCGCCACTCAGTGTGGGCCACACTTGAGGCGTGAACACCCGCCCGCCCCAGCCCAGGAGCCGATTCCGCCGTGCCGGCGAGCGGCTGGCCGGCCGTGGTCGGCGCACCTGGGTGGCCGACGCCGCGCGTCGCTCCGACGAGATCGGGCTGGCAACCCACACCCTGGCCCTGGCCGCCCAGCAGGTGATGTGCACGGTCCCGCTGCTGCTGGCCGTCTCGGCCCTGCTGCGTCGCTTCCACGCCGGGGGAGTGGTGGGGCTGGTCTCCGACCTGCTGCAACTGGACGAGCCCAGCCGCCAGGCCCTGATGAGTCTGTTCCTGACCCGAGAACACACCAGCGTGGGCGCGCTGCTGCTGGAACTGGCCTGGGGGACGATCTTCCTGATGGGCCTGGCAGCCACGACGCAGGACATGCTGGAGGCGGTCTGGGGCGTGCAGCAGGATCGGCGCGGCCGGTGGGTGCGGCAGGGCATCTGGGTACTGGCGGCCGTTCCCTGCCTGGCCGTCGCGATGGTCACCGGACGCTACATGCACCGCTGGCTGGGCGGCCCACCCACCTCCTGGTTCTTCGCCGCCCTGGTGGAGGGCCTGGCCGCGTTGGTCTTCTACTGGTGGACGCAACACCTCCTGCTGGGCGGCGCCATCTCCTGGCGGCGGCTGGCCCCCGGCTCGGTCATGAGCGGCTTGGGGATGGCGGGTGCGACGCTGGCGTCGGCCTGGCTGGTGCCGGGTCAGATCGTCGAGCAGGTGGGCTACTACGGGCCGATCGGTGCCGCGGTGGTGCTTTCCCTGTGGTTGATGGGAGTCACGACGGTGGTGGTGCTGGCCGTCCTGGCCGGGGCGGTTCTGGATGAGCGCCGCAGGGCGCGGGAAGGTGTGGTGGCCGATGTCTGAACTCATGCCGGGGGCACGTGCCCGGCTGGCGCAATTCCTGCGGGACAAGGTGGCTGGCCCCGATGCCGCCGAGCGGGCCTGGCAGATCTGGGGTGTCGAGGGGGAGCGGTGGTTCAGCCCGGACGACGTGATCTGGCGGGTCAACCAGGACCCGGCGATGTATGCCGGCGGGGTGTGCGCCCTGTTCCTGCAATCGCTGCATCCGGGGCCCATGGCCGCCGTCGCCCAGCACGACAACTACCAGTCCGACCCGTGGGGCCGGCTGCAACGGATCAGCAACCACATTGCCGTCACCACCTACGCGCCCATCCCGGCGGCCGAGCGGCAGTTCGCCCTGGTACGAGCGGTGCATGAGCACGTCCGGGGCACCGACGAGCGGGGAAATTCCTACTGGGCTGGGGATCCCGAGCTGCTGCGCTGGGTGCACGATGCCGAGACCTGGAGCTTCCTGACCGCCTACCGCCGCTGGGGGCGAGGCACGCTGACCAATACGGAGGCCGACCAGTACGTCGCCCAGGCCGCCCAGGGTGGCGAACGGCTTGGGGCCACCGGCCTGCCCCTGACCGTCGCCGAGCTGGAGGCCCAGCTGGCGGCCTACCGGCCGGACCTGGCCTGCACCCCGGATGCGCTGGAGGTGGTGGACTACCTCACCCACCGGGCGCCGCTGCCGCTGGTGGCCAAACCCGGCTACCGGATGGTGATTGCCGGGGGCAAGGCGCTGTTGCCCGGCTGGGCCCGCCAGATGCTCCAGCTGCCCACCGGCGCCGCGACGGTGCGCCGCCAGGCCCTGTTGGGAGCTGGCGCCACCCGGCTGGTGGGCTGGGCTCTGGTCAACCCCGACGGTGAGCACAACCGCCCGATGAAGGGCAGCTGACCCAGCCACGATCCCCGGGCCTGTGGAGGGGGACCCGGGCATGGTGGCCAGGTTGGAAAAAGAAGTGTGGATGGTACCCACCGACTGCGGTGGGTACCATCCACACAGCACGATCGCCGAGCATTACGATTCCCGAGCCTGTCGAGGCCTCGGGTGCTGTTGCCCGGTCGGTTCGTCGTCGGGCCGGCAGCCTCTGGCGCTGCGTCTCGTCGATGCTCGCTCGCTCGCGTCTCCTCGCGGAATCGCGCTGCCAGGCTCCGGACCCGACGACGTGCCTCCCCGCTTGTCCCACCACGTTCCCCGAGCTTGTCGAGGGGCCGGGGATGCGCTCGTCGGGCTCAGCCCACCTCCACCAGGTCGGCCGAGGGGGTGGCCGGGGCCGGCCTGGTGCCGCGCTCCCGGGAGAGATACAGCGTGGCCAGCCCGATGGCGATGGCGCCCAGCCCGCAGGCCAGGAAGTAGCGGTGCTCGGCCGTCGCGTTGTCCGGGTTGTACCAGCGGCTGAGCACGCCGGCCAGCGACGTGCCCAGTGCCATGGAGAGGAAGTAGAGCGCGGAGAAGCGGGTGCGGAAGGCGGCCGGGGCGTGCGCCGTCGTCGCGGACATCCCCACCGGGCCCACCAGCAGTTCCCCGAGGGTGATGACCAGCACCGCCAGGGCCAGCGCGAGCACCGGCGTCGAGGCGGCGCCCTGGCCGGCGAACGGCAGCAGCACCAGCATCCCGAAGCCGGAGATCACCACGCCCAGGCTCATCTTGGTGGCGGAGCTGGGGCCGCGCGACCCCAGCTTGGCCCACAGCAGCGCCATCGGGAGGCTGAGCAGCAGGATGTAGGCCGGGTTGAAGGACTGCGTCCAGGCGGCGGGCATCTCGAAGGAGCCCAGATGGCGGTCCAGCCGAACGTCGGAATAGACCGCGAACACGCCATAGGTCTGGTTCAGCACTGACCAGAAGGCGCTGGAGGCGACGAACAGCGGGATGAAGGCGATCACGCGACGCCGCTCGTCGTGGCTGACCAGGTGCGAGCCGAGCATCTGGCCGAACAAGCCGACGGCGGCGGCCAGGGTGGCCAGCAACAGCAGGGTGGCCAGGCTGGCCAGGGCCATCCGGCCACTGATCACCAGCGACGCGATTCCGGCGCAGCCCAGCAGCGCCCCGCCGATGGGTGCAACGGCCCGGCTCGGCGGCAGGGGGTTGCCCGGCTGTTGCAGGGCGTTGGCCGCCTGATTGCCCAGCTGCGCCAAGTAGCGACTTCGCAGGGCCCAGTAGTCGACCAGACCGACGATCATCAGTGCGGCCGCGGCCCCGAAGCCCACCGGGAAGCCATAGCGGGCGGAGAGCCAACCGGTCAGCAGCGGGCCGAACAGGGCACCCACATTGATGCCCAGGTAGAACAGCTGGAAGCCCGCGTCACGCCGGGCCTGCTCGCCGTAGGCGTGGCCCAGCACCGTGATGGCGGCCGTCTTCAGGGAGCCGGATCCGATGGCCACCAGACTCAACCCGACGGCCACGCCCCATCCGCCGGGCAGCAGGCTCAGCGCCAGGTGCCCGGCCACCAGGGTGAGCGCCCCGGTGAACAGGGTGCGCTCGGCGCCGAGCAGCCGATCGGCCAGCCAGCCGCCGGCCAGGGTGCACAGGTAGACCGCGGCGCCATAGGCGCCCATCAGGGCGGTGGCCTGCCCGCGATCGATGCCCAGGCCGCCGTCGCTGGCCTGGTGGTACAGGTAATAGGCCATGATCGCCTGCATGCCGTAGAAGCTGAACCGCTCCCACATCTCCACGCCGACGGCGGCGGGCATGGCAAGCGGATGGGACCCGGACTCCCCGTTCGCACTTGAACGGTGTTCAATTGAGCTCATGGGCACATGGTGCCCGAAGCATTGGCGTCGCGGAGGCTTTTCGCGCGTGGTATTGAACACTGTTCAATCGGGCTGGTCGGATGGCCCTGATTGTGACGACGGAAATGAGGGGAGCGGGACATGGGGGCCATGGCCGCAGTGGCGGAGGCGCAGCGTCTGGTGGGGCTGGACCGGGAGCACGTGTGGCACCCGTACAGCCCGTCACCGGCCGGAATGGATCCGCTGCCGATCGCAGCGGCCAATGGGGTGTGGCTGCACACCGTCGACGGCCGGGGCCTGATCGACGCCATGAGCTCCTGGTGGGCCGCCTGTCATGGTCACTCCCACCCGCGGCTGGTGGCGGCCGCCACCCAGCAGATCGGCCGGATGAGTCACGTCATGTTCGGTGGCCTGACCCACGAGCCGGCCGTCGAGCTGGCGCGGGAACTGGTGGCGCTCACCGACGAGCCGCTGACCAGAGTCTTCTTCTCCGACTCCGGCTCGATCAGCGTCGAGGTGGCCATCAAGATGGCTCTGCAGTACCAGCGCGGGCTGGGTCACCCCGAGCGACGTCGGCTGCTGACCTGGCGCTCCGGCTACCACGGCGACACCTTCGCGGCGATGAGCGTCTGTGACCCTGACGGCGGGATGCACTCCCTGTGGGCCGGAACCCTGGCCGAGCAGGTCTTCGCGCCGCCGCCGCCCGTTCGCGGCTCCGACGACAGCACCCGTCGGGCCTACCTGGAGCAGCTGGAATCCCTGGTGGGGCCGCAGATCGCCGGGATCATCATCGAACCCGGGGTGCAGGGCGCCGGCGGAATGCGCTTCCACGACGCCGAACTGGTGGCCGGCGTGCGCCGGATCTGTGACCGCCATGGCCTGGTGATGATTGCCGACGAGATTGCCACCGGCTTCGGCCGCACCGGCGAGCTGTTCGTCACCTCTGCCGCCGGGGTCACGCCAGACATCCTGTGCGTGGGGAAGGCTCTGACTGGGGGCTTCATGACCTTGGCCGCCACCCTGACCACCGATCGAGTGGCCGCGGTGATCGGCACGCCGGCCGGTGGTGGGGCGCTGATGCATGGCCCCACCTTCATGGCCAATCCGCTGGCCTGCGCGGTGGCGCGGGCCTCGCTCCAGCTGGTCAGGGAGGGCGGGTGGCGTCACACCGTGCCGCGGATCGAGACGGAACTCCGGGATGGGCTGCAGCCCCTGGCCGGGCTCGACGGGGTGGCCGACGTCCGGGTGCTGGGGGCGATCGGCGTCGTGGAGCTGGCCGAGGACTGCGCCATGCAGCCGGCCACCGATGCCGCCGTGGCCGAGGGAGTGTGGCTGCGCCCCTTCGGCCGGCTGGTCTACTGCATGCCGCCCTTCACCTGCACCACCGCGGAGGTGGCCCAGATCACCCGGGGTGTCCGGGCCGCCGTCCAGGCCAGCCTGGCCGCTCGACCGGTTCGGTCTGTCAGCGGCGGAGAGAGCGCCCGTCCACCCATCCCAGAAGGAGTTCTTGCATGATCCTCGTCATCACTGGCACCAATACCGACGTCGGCAAGACCATCGCCACCGCGGCGCTGGCCGTCGTGCTGGAGGCGGCGGGCTGGGAGGTGCTGCCGGTCAAGCCGGTGCAGACCGGCGAACCCGACGGTCACGGCGACGCGCCCACCGTGACCCGGCTCACCGGCCTGACCGCGATCGATCGGCACCGCTATCCGGAGCCGCTGGCCCCCAATCTCTCGGCCCGGCGGGCCGGGATGGCGCAACCCGTGCTGGCCGACGTGGTCCGGTGGCTGCGCGGGCTGGACGCCCCGGGGCGGGCGGTGCTGGTGGAGGGCGCCGGTGGGCTGCTGGTGCGGATTGCCGACGACTGGACCCTCGCCGACCTGGCGCGGGAGCTGGGCGCACCGCTGGTGCTGGTCACCTCCACGGGGCTCGGTTCGTTGAACCTGGCGGAGTTGACCGTCGAGGCGGCCCGGCGTCGGGGTCTGGACGTGCTCGGGGTGGTGGGCGGCTCACTGCCGTCGGAGCCGGACCTGGCCACGCGGCTGAACCTCGCCGAGCTGCCCGACATCACGGGGGTTCCGCTGTGGGGTTCGCTGCCCGAGGGTGCCGGTGGCCTGGCTCGCGAAGAGTTTGCCGCGATGGCCCGGGGGTGTCTGTCTCCCGGGATTGCGGCCCCGCCCGCCTGACCCCCGGCCACGCCCGTCGCGCCCGCCACGCCGTGATCGGTCGGGACGGTTGGACCCTGCCCTCCCGTTTCGCCGCTCGGGTTTCGTCTTCCCGCGATGGATCCATCCGACGCGGGAAGACGAAACCCGAGCGGCAACGGCGTTGCCGGTGTCGGTGGCATGCCTCCTTGCCGCGCCAGCCCGAGGGGAGGCGCTGTCGGTTCAGAGGCTGGGCTGTGGCTTGGGCGGGAGGAGCTCCCGCATCGCATCCAGATTGAAGAAGTCGACGATCTGCCACGCGTGCATGTGGCCGACGGCGGGGTCGGCGCCGGCGCTCAGCAGCGCCCGCACCGAGGCCGCATCCTGCACGAACAGCGCACAGGCCAGTGCGGTCTGGCCGCGCTCATTGATCCGGTCGGGGTCGGCTCCGCGGTCCAGTAGCGCCTGGACCAGGGTGGCGTGCTGGTGGTAGGCGGCCAGTGCCAGCAGGCAGTCACCCTTGTGGTCGGTCAGGTTCACCGGGATTCCGGCGTCGATCAGGGGCAGCAGCCGGGCTTCATCGCCGCGGCGGGCCAGGTCAAAGCAGTCGTTGAGCAGGTCGAGCTGCTCGTCGGTCAGGGCGTGGTCGTCGGCCATGGGCCAACGCTACCCGGCCACCCTGGCGCTCCACCCCGGCGGCCTCGGGGGCGTGCGGGTGGAGCGGCGGCCGGTTGGTCAGCCGGCGATCTTGCGGGCCAGGCTGG
Organism: Luteococcus sp. H101; assembly: GCF_038433155.1. NCBI lineage: Bacteria > Bacillati > Actinomycetota > Actinomycetes > Propionibacteriales > Propionibacteriaceae > Luteococcus > Luteococcus sp. H101. The sequence continues at coordinate 3,867 of NZ_JBCDMW010000036.1, read as the reverse complement.
TGACGCTCTTGGCGAGCGTGGGAGTGCGGCGCAGCGGCTGGACGGGGCTGGTGCGCACCGTGGGGCGCTTGATCTCGCGCGGGCGGACGAGCAGTGCATTGCGGATCTGCGGGTTGTTCAGAGGGGTCACGATTGCGATGGCTGAGCTCCTTGTGGTTCTGGTCAAGGAGCACTCCAGCGGAGCATCCTCGACGCTGGGGTGTTTCGTTGAAGATTCTACACCCCACGAAAAGGGAGGCATTGTGACACACGGCGCCCGTCGTCGCGACCTGAGCATGGAACTGGCTCTGGTGAGGGGCTTCGCCGATCGTGAGGCGCTGGTACGTCCAGTGCTTCTTCAGTTGCCTGGCCCGCCGATCGGAAATCACTGTCCGGCTCGTCAGTGGAATCGCCGTCCGGGGTGCTCGGAGTGGATGGCTGGGTCTGGGTGGAGGAGTATTGAAGCTTCCAATTTTCGTCCCGATGTTTCGCATCGTGGAACGGCTTGGGCTGGCTGGCGTACGCCCGTCGCGAGCGCATTACGACGTCGCCATGATGCCCGTAGTCAGGGCCCTCTTTGTTGGTCAAGAGCGGGTTGGCGCGGGCGATTCATTGAACGCCAAAATTCTCAACTGCAGAGCATGTCCCTGATTCAGGGGACATTTCGTGGATTTGTTCGGCCGCTAACCTCGACCGCAGGCCGACGCGGTCTGGGGCGCAGGTGAGGGACCCTTCGGGGGTGGTCACGGTGGAATTCGGGGGAGTTCGCCCGTGACGTGAGAACCTCACCATGAGCGCCGACGTTCATTGCACACAGGTCGATCGCCGGTCAGGGTAGTCTACGCGGTCGGCCTTCGTGGGCGACTCGGGGGAGTCGCCGAACACCATGCCGCGTCGGTCCTGAACTGCCCCGCGAGGACGGCCCGTATCCGGCTTGCCTGCCGGGAAGTGACGCGGCCCGGGAGACTCTCAGACCTCGAAGTAGCCGTCGCGCTCCGCGTGGCTGAGGGCATCCGGCACGCCATTCACGGTCCGCCCCAGCATCCGGTACTTGCCGGAGACCCGTCGCAGATAGGTGTCGACGGTGGAATCCGAGGCCGGCGGGCTCATCAGGCGGCCCACCGACTTGCGCGGGATCCCTTGGTGCAGCAGCTCCAGCGCCTCGATCTCCCGCGGGGCCAGCCGGGGGGTGAGCGTCGGGTCCTTGATCAACACGTCGGCCAGCTGGCTGCTCACCGCGAACTCGTGCGCGGCGGCACCCTGGATAGTACGGATCAGGCCGTCCAGCGGATCATTCTTCAGTGCCAGGCCCAGGGCGCCGGCGGCCATCGCGCGTCGGATCGGCAGTGGCCGCAACTCGGCGGTGTAGACCACGCTGGGGATGCCCATCGAATCCAGCGTGGCCACCACCTCCGGACCTTTCAGCCCGTCCTTGAGCTGCAGGTCAACCAACGCCACGTCAACGGGTTCCAAGGCGACCAGACGGTACAGGTCCTCTGGCTCGGTGACCGAGTGCACCAGCTTCAGTTCCCCGGAACTGGCCTGTTCGATCGCCTGCAGCCCCGCCAGGACCACCGGGTGGTCATCAAGCGCGGCCAGCCGCAGGGGTCCGTCTTCATTCATGGAAATCCTCGTGGGGTGAAGGGTCTGGGGGCCATTCGGGCGGCCAGGCAACCCAAAAACACCATCATTCTCGCAGGTCTTGGTCAGTTAACCAATACTTGGGACTTGACGAATCCAAAAGTCCATGGTGCGAGGAGCACTCGGGCGGGCGCGGGCGGCTGCGGCATAGGCTGAGGGCGTGGACATGGCAAGGGTGCTGGACCGGCTGTACTCGGGTGACCCATCGCGTTTCGTCGCGACGCGGACCACGCTCGCGCGCCAGGCGCGGGCGGAGGGAGACCGGGAGTTGGCCCGCCAGATCGATGCCCTGCGGCGCCCCACCCGGGCCGCCTGGCTGGTCAACCTGCTGGCCCGCTCCGCCCGCAAGGAGCTGACCGACGTCTTCGAGCTGGGGGCCGTGCTGGCCGCCCTCCACCTGGCCGGCACCCCGCAGGAGATCCAGGCGGTGAACGGACGCCGCCGTCGCCAGATCGCGATGCTGATGGTCAAGGTGCTCTCCCTGGCCATGGCGGAGGGCTATGAACCGTCGAACAAGACCCTGGACGATGTGGAGTTGTGCCTGCAGGCGGGCCTGGCACATCCGCAGGCGGCCGCCGAGATCCTCAAGGGCTGTCTGGTGAAGACCCCGGCCACGGCTGCCGACTTCCCGCTGGAGCTGTTCGAGGCCGCGGCGCTGGGGCTGGCTCCGCAGGAGCTGGGGCGCCCGCAGATTCCGCTTTCTACGGCAGGTCAGCCGGGTGCCGTCGATCCCGGCAGTGAGGCAGGCGACCAGCGCGCCGCCGCGACGACGGCGGGTCGGCTGGCGCCGGTGATCAGTCTGGCCGAGGCGCGTCGACGGCACGCGCCCAGTCCGGCGCCCCCCTTGCCCGTCAGCCCGGAGGAGAGCCCGGAGTCCGAGGTGGAGAGCCTGGCGATGGCGTCGGTGGAGGCCGGCGTGGAGGACGTCGCCGCGACGCTGCGCGCCGAACGGGAGCGGGAAGCGGCCCTGGCCCAGCGTCTCGCGGAGACGGAGCGGGAGGCCGCCGCTGCGGCGGAGGCGGCCACCAGCGTGGGCCGACGGGTGGAGCAACTGGCCGCGGAGTTGGCCGTCGCCCAGGCGGAGCGCGACGCCGCGGCACAGGCCTCGCGGCAGGCGCAGCAGCGCCGGGACACGGCGCGGCAGGAGCACGAGATGGCCCAGCGCCGGGCCCAGCAGACCGAGGCGGAGCTGCACGAGGCGCGCCAGGAGAAGGCATCCCTGGAGGCGGTGCAGGCGATGCTGCTGGGGCGGGAACAGTCCGACTCCTGACCAGGGTTCACCGGATCGGGCCTAGGATCTGCTGATGCCAGATCGTGCGCAGTACGTCCAGTGCGGGCACAGGTCCGCGAAGCACCAACTCATGGGTCCGACACGCGTCGTTGGTCCAACACAGGCTCGCTCGGAACCACATTGGTCAATGCTTGCCTAGGCTGGGGTCAACCGTCTTGACAGGAGTAGTCATGCCCAAGCTCATCCACACCGTCCAGCGCGTCGTCAATGCCCGGCCCGAGGTGGTCTTCGATCTGCTGGTGCACCCGGCCCGGCACTGCGAGTTCGACGGCAGCGACACGGTCCGGACCGCAGTCACCGGCCCGGAGCGGCTGGCGCTGGGCGACGACTTCGGGATGGGCATGTCCAACAAGGTCAACTACACCTCCAGCAACCGGGTGGTGGAGTTCGAGGAGGGCCGACGGATCGCCTGGCAGACCGGCCTCTTCCGCGGTGACAAGCGGATCTTCGGCGGCCAGATCTGGCGTTATGAGCTGGAGGGCCGGGGCGACGGCAGCACCCTGGTCAAGGAGACCTTCGACCTCACCCATGCCCGGCCCGCCGCTCTGCTGAGCCGGTTTGTGGCGCCGGCCACCGAGAGCAACATGCGCAAGACCCTGGCCCGGCTGGCCTCACTCTTCGAGCGCTGAGCTCCGGGTTGGACTGGGGGCCAGGGCGCGGGATGCGGTCCTGGTGTTGCTGGCTGGGTTCACTGCGCAGCCGTTGTTGCTCGGTGCAGCTGCTAGAACGGCTGCCCCGACAATCAAGTGCTGCGCAGTGGGCTCCCAGGGTTGGTTCCCGGGGGGGCACTGGGCTACCCGGGGCAGTGGGGCTCCCAGGGTGGGTTCCCGGGGGGTGTCCCTATGTTCCTCGTCAAGCGGCGAGGGGCATGAGTGGGGGTTCCGGTGCCGGGGCGGGTGCCCGGTAGGGCTCCCGGTTCTTGAGCATGGCGAACAGGACATCACAGCGGCGGCGGG